>NZ_JBSVXG010000167.1:0-13129 GCF_054070595.1 Pseudomonas sp. SDO55104_S430
AGGACGCCTTCGCAGGCAAGCCTGGCTCCTACAGAAGCAAAAAAACGGCGATGTTCAGTCAAAAAAAAACGCCCCGAACCAGTCGGGGCGTTTTCATGTGCGACTCAGCAGCAGGAAATTACTTGCCTGCCCAGCGCTTCAGTACCAGCGTGGCGTTGGTGCCACCGAAACCGAAGCTGTTGCTCATCACGGTGTCGATCTTGGCGTTTTCCTGGGTCTTGGTCAGCACCGGCAGGTCAGCCACTTCAGGATCCAGCTCGTCGATGTTGGCGGAGCCGGCAATGAAGTTGCCTTCCATCATCAGCATGCAGTAGATCGCTTCGTGAACGCCGGCGGCGCCCAGGGAGTGACCCGACAGGCTCTTGGTGGAGCTGATGGCCGGAGCCTTGTCGCCGAACACTTCACGCACACCTTTCATTTCCGCGACGTCGCCGACCGGAGTCGAGGTGCCGTGGGTGTTCAGGTAGTCGATCGGGGTGTCGACGGTGGACAGCGCTTGCTGCATGCAGCGGATTGCGCCTTCGCCACTTGGGGCAACCATGTCGTAGCCGTCGGAAGTCGCGCCGTAGCCGACGATTTCCGCGTAGATCTTCGCACCACGGGCCAGAGCGTGTTCCAGCTCTTCGACCACGACCATGCCGCCACCGCCAGCGATGACGAAACCGTCACGGTCGGCGTCGTAGGCACGGGAGGCTTGTTCTGGAGTCTCGTTGCGCTTGCTGGACAGGGCGCCCATGGCGTCGAACAGGAACGACTGGCTCCAGTGTTCTTCTTCACCGCCGCCGGCGAACACGATGTCCTGCTTGCCCATCTGGATCTGTTCCATGGCGGTACCGATGCAGTGAGCACTGGTGGCGCAGGCGGAAGCGATGGAGTAGTTCAGGCCCTTGATCTTGAACGGAGTGGCCAGGCACGCCGAAACGGTGCTGCTCATGGTCCGCGTTACGCGGTATGGGCCGACGCGCTTGACGCCTTTCTCGCGCAGGATGTCCAGCGCTTCCATCTGGTTCAGGGTGGAGGCGCCACCGGAACCGGCGATCAGGCCGGTACGCGGGTTGGACACTTGCTCTTCGGTCAGGCCGGAGTCGGTAATGGCGTCTTTCATGGCCAGGTAGGCGTAAGCCGCCGCGTGGCCGACGAAACGATAGATCTTGCGATCGATCAGTTCTTCGAGGTTGAGGTCAATGGAGCCGGAAACCTGGCTACGCAGACCCATTTCGGCATATTCCGGGTTGAACCGGATGCCAGGGCGGCTTGCACGCAGGTTAGCGGAGACGGTCTCTTTGTCATTGCCCAGGCACGAAACGATGCCCAGACCAGTGATAACGACGCGGCGCATGCGAATAACCCTTAGAAGTTGTCAGTGGAGGTGAACACGCCGACACGGAGGCCTTCGGCGGTGTAAATTTCGCGACCGTCGACAGTCACCGAACCGTCGGCAATGGCCAGGTTCAGCTTGCCCTTCAGGACGCGTTTGATATGGATGTTGTAGGTGACTTTCTTGGCGGTCGGCAGGACCTGGCCGAAGAACTTCACTTCGCCCGAACCCAGTGCGCGACCGCGGCCCGGCAGGCCTTGCCAGCCCAGGAAGAAGCCGACCAGTTGCCACATGGCGTCCAGGCCCAGGCAGCCCGGCATCACCGGATCGCCTTCGAAATGGCAGGCGAAGAACCACAGGTCCGGATTGATATCCAGCTCGGCGACCAATTCACCTTTGCCGTACTTGCCGCCTTCTTCGCTGATCAGGGTGATGCGATCAACCATCAGCATGTTCGGGGCGGGCAGTTGCGCGTTACCTGGGCCGAACAGCTCACCGCGACTGCAGCGCAGCAGATCTTCCCGGGTAAAGGCGTTTTGTTTGGTCATGCGAGCTCCTCAATAGTCCCATGCGGCAGGTGGGGCAAATCTTCCCGGCCGATCGAAGCGTTCATGCCTCGAACCGGCAGCCTACTCATAGACTATTGCGTTGTAGTGAAAGTCACAGCGCCAAGGACATGAATGTACACTTGTGCACTGAAATTTTTATTCAAGCCCCTTTTCGAGGCTATTCGGGTGCCTAAGACTGCCGCAATTTCGCTTTACACGCCAGTCGCAGATGCTCGAAAGGCCTGTACTACTGCACCCAGCGCTGCAGAATCTGCTGCAGGTCAGTACGTTTGAAGGGCTTGGCCAGATAATCGTTCATCCCCGCCGACAGACAGGCTTCGCGGTCGCCCTGCAAGGCGTTGGCGGTCAGGGCAATGATCGGCAGGCCGTCGCAACCGGGCAGCCGGCGAATCTGTCGGGTCGCTTCGTAGCCGTCGATGACCGGCAGGCGGCAGTCCATCAGAATCGCTTCGAACGTCAGGCTCTCGGCACTGCGTACGGCCTGGGCGCCATCGACGGCGACGCTGACCTTGAAACCAAGACTGCGCAGCATGGCTTCGATGACCGTCTGGTTGACCGGATTGTCTTCGACCAGCAATACATTGCGACCCAGGCCATCGTCAGCTCCGGAAGGCGCGCGCGGTGCCAGGGACGGTAGCGGTTGCTGGTAGAGCGCCAGCGGAATCTCCAGGGTAAACACCGAACCGCGGCCTTCTTCGCTCTGGGCGCGCAGGGTCCCGCCCATGCGTTCGGCCAGGGTGCGGGCAATGGGCAGGCCCAGGCCGGTGCCGCCGTAACGTCTTGAAATAGAACTATCCGCCTGTTGAAACGCGTTGAACATCAGTTCCAGACTTTCGGGCGCAATACCGATGCCGCTGTCGCGCACGCTGCAGGTGAACCACAGCAATTCGTGATCCAGTGACTGCCATTGCGACTCGATGGAAATGCGTCCCTGCTCGGTGAACTTCAGCGCATTGCCGATCAGGTTCACCAGGATCTGCCGGATCCGCGTCGGATCGCCCTGCACCTGCAAGCCCTTCATGTCCTGCGGCGTCAGCAATTGCAGCTCGAGCTTGCGCTGCGCGGCGCTGTGATAGAAGGACTGCGCGCAGGCGCCGATCAGGTCGGTGAGGTTGAACGGGATGTGTTCCAGCTCCAGCTCCGAACGTTCGATGCGCGAGAAGTCGAGAATGTCGTTGATCACCTTGAGCAGATGCTCGGTGGACTCCGAAGCCAGCGCCGCGTATTCGACCTGTTCCGGGGTCATCTCGGTGGTTTCCAGCAACTGCAGCATGCCCAGTACGCCATTCATTGGCGTGCGCAGTTCGTGGCTCATCATGGCGAGGAAATCGGACTTGGCGTTGTTGGCCTTTTCCGCCTCTTCGCGGGTCTGGATCAGTTGCGCCATGGCCTGGTGCTGTTCGCGACTGGCCTGTTCCAGGCCGCTGGCCAGGTTGTTGATGTGTTGCGACAGCGCGCCCAGTTCGGTGTCGTCGACAATCGGCAGCGGGGTTTTGTAGTCCCCTTCGGCGATCGCCTTGACCGCGTCGCCGATCTCACGGATCGGCTGCGACAGGCTGCCGGCCAGTCGACGGGCCAGCAGGAAGGTAAACAGCAGGGCGAACAGCGCCAGAATCCCCGCCTTGAACAGGATCTCCTGCTGGCGCTGGCTGAACGCATCGCTGGACAGGCCGACGATCACCCGGCCCAGATAATCTTCGGCTGGCGCGGCGCTGTCGGCGCTGGTGGCCTGGAAAAAATCGTTGTGCAGCGCGATGCGTTGCAGCCGCACCGGCGCCTGGAACACTTCGACCTGATGCGGACGGTTGTGGTTGACCGAGGGTTGTTCGACGTACACCAGAATCCGGTTGGCGTTGTCCTGAACCTCCAGGAAGCGCACGTTGGGCGTGGCCAGCGTCGCGTTGAGCAGGCTTTCCAGCACTTCGTTGTTACCGGAAATCACCCCGTACTCGGTGGCCGGGGCCAACTGGTTGGCGATCAGTTGGCCGGTGTGATTGAGCTCCTGGCGCAGGTCCTGGATCCGCACGAAGGTAAAGAAACTGATCAACAGCAGAGTCAGCAGCAGGGCAGGGCCGAGGCTTATAAGCTGGGTCCGGGTGTTGATGTCCCAGCGGCGACGGAAAGTCATGGGCGGCGTTCTCTTTCAGCCAACAGTGTTGCGACAGATGCTTCATCTATCTGTTCAATACCTAATGAACGAGCCACCTGCGAATTACTTGAAACCTTGAAGCGCGGCGGGTAGTAAGTGCGCGGCCAATTTGCAGGTGGCAGGTCGAGCAGGTCATCGAGAATCGCCAGCCAGTCGCTTTGATCGCTGAAAGTGCTTGCCAGGCTGCCGGCCCTGACGAAACCGGCGTTGGGGCCGATCAGCGCCAACTGTCGCGAATAGCTGCTCAGCAGCAGGTTCTTTGCGGTTTTCGGGTTGAACAGGTCCGGGTCATCCAGGCCCAGCAGCACATCGCTGCGGCTGAGCAGAGCTTGCAACGGGCGGCTGTCGTGGGTGTTGTCCCAGCGCTGGGTCACTACTTCAAGGCCCAGGGGGTGGGCGGCGCGGCGCAACTCGGTCAGCAGAAACTCGCTGTGATCGTCATACAGCACACCGATGCGTCTGGCCTGGGGCAGCAGAGTGCGGGTCAGGTGCAACTGACGCTCCAGCGGTGGGTCGCTCCACAGCAGGCTGAGGTGCGGCGGATGCGTTTCGCCAAGGCGTTGCCGCGCTTGCAGGCGGCTGATGCGCAACACCAGCGTCGCCGGGCCTTGTTCGCTTTGCAGGCGCCAGTCCAGGCTCGGCAAGTCGAGGAGAATCAGGCGGATGTCGTCCGCAAGCGCTGTCGGCGCGGGCAGTTCGTTCAGCGGCTGGAAACGCACGTTATCGTTGGGGCGCAGTTCACGCAGAGCCTGCACGAAGGATTGCACACCCGGACTGTCCTCGACGCCGGTCAGCAGGATATCGGCGGCGTTGGCCGACAGACCGCTCAGCCAGCCACCGATGATCAGGCACAGCATTGCCAGCAGGTGGGCAACACCTGGTCGCTTGCGTGCCGGACGATGGGCCATCTTAAAACGCCAGCTCCGCGCTGAAGTACATCACTCGGCGATCGTCGTAGTTGTTATCGATGAGGGTGGTGGGCTGGTGGTCGAGGCGTTGCTGGAGCACGCCGGCCAATTCCAGATTGGTTTTGCCCAGGACGATGCGCTTGGCGATGCGGGTGTCGACACGCTCGAAGCGATAGCCGTTGAGGGCATCGTCACCATAATAGAAGAGGGCGCTGTTCCAGCCGTGACCCCAGTCGCGCAGCCAGCCGGCGGAACCGCTGTTGCGTGCGGTCTGTTGCGCGTCCTGGGGATTGCTCGCGTCGGCATCGACATAGGCGTAGGTCAGGCGCAGGCGGTCGGCCTGGTTGATTCGCCAGTCGAGTTGGGTTTCGGCACCGGAGAAACGCGCGGTATTGGAATTGCTGGCGATGAACTGATTGTTGCGCAGCGGTTCGCTGACCATCCCGGTGATTTCGTCGTAGAACAGCTTCACATCGACGGCCAGCCCCAAGTCTGCGAAGTAGCCGTTGTAGCCCAGTTCCCGGGAGCGCATGTGTTCCTGATCGAGATTGCCGGGGCCGCGGGTACTGACGAAATAGCGGGCGCTGGACTGGCCGTAGGCACTTGGTCGCAGGTTGGTGACCCGGTAACTCCAGTTGACGCTGTTCTCGAACATGTCCGGCGAACGGACGGCCTCGGAGTACACCGCGCGCAAGCCGTGGCGCGGGTTGATCAGGTAATTGACCGCCACGCGCGGAGTCAGGGAACTGCCGATCAGTTGCGTGTCTTCGAACATCGCACCGCCCTGCAACAGCCAATGCTCGCTGGCTCGCCATTCGAGCTGGCCGAATGCCCGCCAGGTGGTGTCGTCGAGTGTGCCGTTGAAATAGGTTTCGGAGTTCGCCCGGTCATAGCGGTAGTTCAAGCCGCTGACCAGACGCAGGCCATCGGCGAGGCTCAGGGTGTCCTGCAATTCAAGGTCGTAGCGTGATTCGCGGGTGCTCTGATCGATGTTGCCGCAAACCGTCTGGCTGGCGCCGTTGCGCCATTGGTCGAGGACCTGAGCGCCCAGAGCCTGCTCGGCGGGTGTGCCGGCGGGGGCTCCTGTGCCCGTGAAGCTGGCGATGTTGCGTGCCAGGCGTTCGGTGTAGTTCGGGTTGAGCTGCCACAACTGCGTCAGTTGCGGGCTGAACGACACCTCGGCGTCACAGGCGCGCCAGGTCTGCTGGCGGTCCCAATGCTGGGCCGAGCTCTGGACGTACAGGCTATGTCCGGGGTTGAGGTCGAGGTTCCAGCGCAGCGAGCCGGCGTAATCCTTGGCGCTGACGTCGGAATTGTTCCCGGAACTGGTAATCCCCGAGAACACCGGGCGGTAGGTATAAGGGCGCTGGTTGCTGCCTTCTTTCGCGTTCAATTGCCAATCGATGCTTTGGCGCTCGTCCAGAGTCTGGCTGACGGCCAGGTTGAAGCGGTTCAAGCGGCGGCTGTCGCGGTAATCAGCGCCCGTGCGGTCGGTGTCGAAGCCGTCGTCCTGCTGGCCGGACAGGGACAGGCGCAAGTCACCGTCATCCCAGCCCACGCCCTGGCTGGCATAAAAATCGTCGATGCCGCGCTGGCCACGGGTGACTTTCATCCGTGTACCGAGGCTGTCCGCCGGCTTGCGGGTGATGATGTTGACCACCGCCATCAACGCATTGGCGCCGTAGCTGACAGTGTTAGGACCGCGGAAAACCTCGATACGCTCGATATCTTCCATGGCCACCGGAATGTCGCTCCAGTCCACGGTGGCCAGGCCCGCGCGATAGACCGAACGGCCGTCGATCAGCACCTGCATGCGCCGCGCCTGAGTGGCATTGGTCCCGTGGTAGTTCACCGCCGCCTGATTGCCGCTGAGATTGCCGACCATCATACCGGGCACCAGCCGCAATACTTCACTGATGTCGCGGGCGCCGCTGGCGGTGATCAGGGTGTTGTCGATCACCGTCATGCTTCCCGGCACCGCGGCTGGCGACTGTTTCAGGCGGGTGGCCGTCAGCACTTGCGGCAACGGATCGCTGTCGAGAAACAAGTCGTCGGCAAATACCGGCGAACTGAGGAACAGCGCCAGTACCAGAGGCGAGCGGGGTGAGGGTGAATCCAGCGACACAACACGTCCTTGTTATTGGTGGGTGGCGCGCATGTTAACCGAGCCGGATGACTTTTCCAGTCACGATGTCGGCACTTTCCACGGCTTTCTTGAACTTAATCGGTTCTGCACCGGTAATTGATGTGGGGACTGGCCGCCATCGGGGCGCTCCGTATAATGCCGACATCGCCACTGGTATGGATTAACGGATTGCATATGACTGAACAGCGCCCGATTGCGGTTCTGGGAGGCGGAAGTTTTGGTACCGCCGTGGCTAACCTGCTGGCCGAAAACGGACATCAGGTCCTGCAATGGATGCGTGATCCCGAACAGGCCGAGGCCATTCGGGTCAATCGCGAGAACCCGCGTTACCTCAAGGGCATCAAGGTCCTGCCGGGCGTGACCCCGGTGACCGACCTGCAAGCCACCCTCGACGCCTGCGACCTGAACTTCGTCGCGCTGCCCTCCAGCGCGCTGCGCTCAGTGCTGGCGCCGCACGCCGAACGGCTGCGCGGCAAGATGCTGGTGAGCCTGACCAAGGGCATCGAAGCCCACACCTTCAAACTGATGAGCCAGATCCTCGAAGAGATCGCCCCGCAGGCGCGCATCGGCGTGCTGTCCGGGCCGAATCTGGCCCGGGAAATCGCCGAACACGCACTGACCGCCACGGTGGTCGCCAGCGAAGACGAAAAACTCTGCGAACAGGTGCAAGCCGTGCTGCACGGCCGCACGTTCCGCGTGTACGCCAGCGCCGACCGTTTTGGCGTCGAGCTGGGCGGGGCGTTGAAGAACTGCTACGCGATCATCGCCGGCATGGCGGTGGCGCTGAACATGGGCGAGAACACCAAGAGCATGCTGATCACCCGGGCGTTGGCGGAGATGACCCGCTTTGCGGTGAATCAGGGCGCCAATCCCATGACTTTCCTCGGCCTTGCCGGAGTGGGCGATTTGATCGTGACCTGCTCGTCGCCGAAGAGTCGCAACTATCAGGTCGGCTTTGCCCTCGGCCAAGGCTTGAGCCTGGACGAGGCGGTCAACCGCCTGGGCGAAGTCGCCGAAGGCGTCAACACCCTCAAGGTACTCAAGGCCAAGGCCCAGGAAGTGGGCGTCTATATGCCGCTGGTCGCCGGATTGCACGCGATTCTGTTCGAAGGGCGCACGCTGGATCAGGTGATCGGTCTGCTGATGCGCGGCGAGCCCAAAACCGATGTCGACTTCATTTCCACCAGCGGTTTCAACTGAACCCCCGAATTAACAGGAACGGAACAAGACATGAGCGATCAAAAAGTGGAAGCCAAATACGAGTCCATCGTCCTGCGGGTCCTTTGGATGATCGTCTTTGTGCTGGTCTGGCAAGTAGCGCAGTTCATCCTTGGCGCCGTTGTGCTGGTGCAGTTGATCTATCGTTTGATCTATGGCGCCCCGAGCGCCAGCCTGATGAACTTCGGCGACAGTCTGAGCCAGTTTCTGGCCCAGATCGGTCGGTTCGGCTGTTTTCATAGCGACCAGAAACCCTGGCCGTTCGCCGATTGGCCAGCGCCGCGTACGCCGGAAGGTGAAGCGCCGCACACTGTGGCGCCAGCCCCGCACCCGGCCCGAGATGAGGAACCCAAGCTATGAAACTCTGGGTATTGCGTCATGGTGAAGCCGAACCGCACGGTTCCCAGCCCCACGATTCGCAGCGGGCATTGACCGAACACGGTCGTGAAGAAGTGCTGCGCAGCGCTGCCCGGTTGATGGGGCAGCCTGTCACCGCGATCTATTCCAGTCCTTATTTGCGAGCGCAGCAGACCGCGCAACTGGTGCGCGAGGCCCTGGGCTTCGAGCCGGAGATCCGTACCGTCGACTGGCTGACCCCGGAAAGCGATCCGGACAAGGTGGCCGAGCAACTGGTGGCGGTGAGCAATGTCCTGCTGGTCAGCCACAACCCGCTGGTGGGTAACCTGCTGAGCTACCTGCAGCATGGCGCTGGGCATCCGCCGGAAAAAGTCAGCACCGCCGGCCTTGCCGAGCTGAAAGGCGAAGAGCTGCTGATTGGCTCGATGAAGCTCAACAGCATCAAACACCCGTAATTCTCTACATCCTGTAGGAGCGAGGCTTGCCCGCGAAGCAGACGCCGCGGTCTACCGGTCCAAATGCAAATTCCGCATCCGCTCGATGTAAGCCAGAATCTCCTGCCCAGCCACTTCTGCATTGGCAAATGGCCCCTCCAGGGTGTTTTCCCGGGTGCTGAAGTACAACTCCCCATTTACCCGACACAACCGGTCACTGCGAAAGTGGGTGGCGGGGGCGTTGTCCTGGGCGCGCATGCCGTACATGGCTACCTCCTGAATTATGGTTGTGGGCAGATCCAATCAGCTTATGCATGAATCACTTGCGGCGCCTGACAATCGGATCGATGGCACATTGCCAATTAACTGATACGACCTGCACAGTTTCATTCGCGGCCAGGCTGCAACTGTCCCTGTGTGCCACATCGCGGTGCGCCTAGAATGGCGATTCCGGACATTCGGTTAATTGGGGGGCACATGCACATTTCATCCGGTCGCTGGGTTTACGGGTTGTTCCTGGCCTTGCTGACCGCGCTTCTGTGGGGAATTCTTCCGATCAAGCTCAAACAGGTCCTGCTGGTGATGGACCCGGTCACCGTGACCTGGTTTCGCCTGATGGTGTCCGGTGGTTGTCTGTTCCTCTATCTGGCCGCGACCAGACGCTTGCCCAGCCGCAAAGTGCTCGGCCCCCGCGGTGGCTGGCTGGTGGCGATGGCCGTACTGGGCTTGGTGGGTAACTACATCCTGTACCTGATGGGCCTGAACCTGCTCAGCCCCGGCACCGCGCAACTGGTGGTGCAGATGGGCCCGATCATGCTGCTGATCGCCAGTGTGTTCGTGTTCAAGGAGCGTTTCAGCCTGGGGCAGGGGATCGGCCTGGCGGTGCTGCTGGTCGGTTTCGCACTGTTCTTTAACCAGCGTCTGAGTGAGCTGCTGACCTCCCTGACCGACTACACAGCCGGCGTGTTGCTGGTGCTGTTGGCCTCCACGGTCTGGACCTTTTACGCGCTGGGCCAGAAGCAATTGCTGACGGTGTGGAATTCGTTGCAGGTGATGATGGTGATCTACCTGTTCTGCGCTCTGCTGCTGACGCCCTGGGTGCATCCGCTGGAGGCGCTGCAACTGAATCCGCTGCAAGGCTGGCTGCTGCTGGCGTGCTGCCTGAATACCCTGATTGCCTACGGCGCATTTGCCGAAGCCCTGGCCCATTGGGAGGCCTCGCGGGTCAGTGCGACGCTGGCGATCACGCCGTTGGTAACCTTTGGTGCCGTAGCGCTGGCGGCCTGGTGGTGGCCTGAGTTTGTGCATGCCGAGACCATCAATGGTCTGGGGTATGGCGGGGCGGTGCTGGTGGTGTTGGGATCGGCGTTGGTGGCGTTGGGGCCGTCTTTGATTGCTGGTTTGAAGGCCCGAAAGCTGCGGATGGCGGCCAGTTAGACCGCGTTATCGTTCTTCGCGGGCAAGCCACGCTCCCACAAGGATTTGTGTCGATCATAAATGATGTGAACAACACCAATCCCTGTGGGAGCGGGCTTGCCCGCGAAGACTGACTACCAGACGCTAAAGAACTCAGCCCTTGGCCCCAGCCTCCAGCATATTCTCCGGCCGCACCCAGGCATCGAACTGCTCATCCGTCAGATACCCCAACTGCAACGCCGACTCCCTCAGAGTCAGCCCTTCGCTGTAGGCCTTCTTGGCGATCTCCGCCGACTTGTCATAACCAATGTGCGGATTCAGCGCGGTCACCAGCATCAACCCACGCTCCAGATGCTCAGCCATTTTCCCGGCATCCGGCTCCAGGCCCGCGATGCAGTGCTGCTGGAAGTTGCTGCAGCCATCGCCCAGCAGGCGGATCGATTGCAGCAGGTTATGGATGATCACCGGCTTGAACACGTTCAGCTGCAAATGACCCTGGCTCGCGGCAAACCCGATGGTCACGTCGTTGCCCAGCACCTGACAGGCCAGCATCGACAGCGCCTCGCACTGGGTCGGGTTGACCTTGCCCGGCATGATCGAGCTGCCCGGCTCGTTGGCCGGCAGTTTCACTTCGGCAAAGCCGGCGCGCGGACCAGAGCCCAGCAGGCGCAAGTCGTTGGCGATTTTCATCAGGGCCACGGCGAGGGTTTTCAGCGCGCCGGAGAGGCTGGTCAGCGGCTCATGCCCGGCTAGCGCGGCAAACTTGTTCGGCGCGGTGGTGAAGGGCAGGCCGGACAGCGCCGCCAGCTCGGCGGCGATCGCTTCGCCGAAACCGTGGGGCGAATTCAGTCCGGTGCCGACGGCGGTGCCGCCCTGGGCCAGTTCGCAGACCGCCGGCAGTGCCGCGCGGATCGCCCGTTCGGCGTAGTCCAGTTGCGCTATGAAACCCGAAACTTCCTGGCCGAAGGTGACAGGTGTGGCGTCCATCATATGAGTGCGCCCGGTTTTCACCAGTTTCATGTGGCGCGCCGACAGCTCGGCCAGACCGCCCGACAGCTCGGCAATTGCCGGCAACAAGTGTTGCTGCACCGCCTGCACGGCAGCGATGTGCATGGCGGTGGGGAAGCAGTCGTTGGAGCTCTGGGAGCGATTGACGTGATCGTTGGGGTGAACCGGGGATTTGCCGCCGCGCGGGTTGCCGGCCAGTTCGTTGGCGCGACCGGCGATCACTTCGTTGACGTTCATGTTGCTCTGGGTGCCGCTGCCGGTCTGCCAGACCACCAGCGGGAACTGGTCATCGTGCTCGCCATCGAGCACTTCGTCGGCGGCCTGTTCGATCAGGCGGGCAATGTCGGCCGGCAGATCGCCGTTGCGGTCATTGACCCGCGCCGCGGCTTTCTTGATCAGGGCCAGGCCGTGCAATACCGCCAGCGGCATGCGTTCGTTGCCAATGGCAAAGTTGACCAGCGAGCGTTGCGTCTGAGCGCCCCAGTAGGCCTCATCCGGGACTTCAACCTGGCCAAGGCTGTCGGTTTCGATACGGCTCATCGGTCACTCTCCAGTAGTCTGATTGCGCAGTTTAGGCCGTGCTCGACGGCCGGGGTTCCATCAGTCTCGCTAGCCTCCATTGAACCCCTCTAAATCAGGTGCGACAAGGCCTGGGGTTGAGTGACACACTTTTTTAGGCGCAGAATGGTCGTCCTTGGGGTTTAACCTCGCCTGCTAGATAAGGAAACTCGATGACTCGTCTTCGTGCCATCTGTACCGCGGTTGCATTGGTATGTGCCAGTGGCCAGGTTCTCGCCGATACCGCCAGCCATAACGCCAGTGCCGAGGCTTTCCTGACCCTGGCGCATGCTGACAAATTGGGCACTCCGGTGTACATGCAGGTTCAGCAGATGTTTGCCCAGCGCTTCCAGCAAACCAAAGCCCCGGACTCGAAAAAAGCGGTCCTGGAAACCTACCAGGCCAAGGCCAACGCCGCGCTTGACCAGGCCATCGGCTGGAACAAGCTGAAGCCGGACATGGTCAAGCTCTACACCACCAACTTCTCCGAATCCGAACTCAAGGACCTGGTTGCCTTCTACCAGTCGCCATTGGGCAAGAAAGTGCTGGAAAAAATGCCTCAGCTGACCCAGCAATCGGCCCAGCTGACCCAGGCCAAGCTGGAAAGCGCCGTGCCTGTGGTCAACAAGCTGCTGGCTGACATGACCGCCGAGCTGGAGCCGAAAGCCGCTCCGGCCAAGAAAAAGCCTTAAGCGGAGTTAGCAATGACCATGCAACAACGCATCGAATCGACGCTGGGCCTGCTGCAGCCCGAGCACCTGCAAGTGCTGGATGAAAGCCACATGCACAGCCGTGGGACACAGACCCACTACAAGGCCGTTGTGGTCAGCCAGCAGTTCGAGGGGCTCAATCGCGTCAAGCGTCACCAGAAAGTCTACGGCACGCTCGGCGAGCTGATGGGCGAGTTCCATGCGTTGGCGCTGCATACCTACACGCCAGAGGAATGGGCACAGATGGACGGGGCTCCGGCTTCGCCGACCTGTGCCGGTGGCAGTAAGCACTGAGATCAACCCTGTAGGAGCACGGCTTGCCGGCGAAGGCGTCCTCA
>NZ_JBSVXG010000168.1:0-13079 GCF_054070595.1 Pseudomonas sp. SDO55104_S430
GAATGACACTACGCCTTCGCGAGCAAGCCCGCTCCCACAAGGGGTCTGTATTTCAGGCTGCAAGGCTTGTGCCTGAGCTATCGGTTTATGCTCGCGATGTGCTTGAGAACGTCTTCGCGGGCAAGCCTCGCTCCTACAGATTGAGGTGTCTGTAGGAGCGAGGCTTGCCCGCGGAGGCCGTTATGCGGCGTTACGCCGGGTTATCAGAAGAAGCCCAGCGGATTGATGTCGTAGCTCACCAGCAGGTTTTTGGTCTGCTGATAGTGGTCGAGCATCATCTTGTGGGTTTCGCGGCCGACGCCGGACTTCTTGTAACCGCCGAACGCGGCGTGTGCCGGGTACAGGTGGTAGCAGTTGGTCCACACGCGACCGGCCTTGATGGCGCGGCCCATGCGATAGGCGCGGTTGATGTCGCGGGTCCAGAGGCCGGCACCCAGGCCGAACTCGGTGTCGTTGGCGATCGCCAGGGCTTCGGCTTCGTCCTTGAAGGTGGTGACGCTCACCACCGGACCGAAGATTTCTTCCTGGAATACACGCATCTTGTTGGTGCCCTTGAGCAGGGTCGGCTGGATGTAATAGCCGGTCGCCAAGTTGCCATCGAGTTTCTCGACCTTGCCGCCGGTCAGCAGCTCGGCGCCTTCGCCCTTGGCGATTTCCAGGTACGACAGGATCTTGTCGAATTGCTGCTCGGACGCCTGGGCGCCGACCATGGTGTCGGTGTCGAAGGGGTCGCCGCGCTTGATTTGCAGGACCTTCTTCATCACCACTTGCATGAACTCGTCGTAGATCGACTCCTGTACCAGTGCGCGGGAAGGGCAGGTGCAGACTTCGCCCTGGTTGAAGAACGCCAGCACCAGGCCTTCGGCCGCCTTCTCGATGAAGGTCGGTTCAGCCTGCATGATGTCTTCGAAGAAGATGTTCGGCGATTTGCCACCCAGCTCCACGGTGGACGGAATGATGTTCTCGGCCGCGCATTTCATGATGTGCGAGCCGACCGGGGTCGAGCCGGTGAAGGCGATTTTGGCGATACGCTTGCTGGTGGCCAGCGCTTCGCCGGCTTCTTTGCCGAAACCTTGCACGATGTTCAGCACGCCCGGAGGCAGCAGGTCGCCGATCAGCTCGACCAGCACGGTAATGCCCAGCGGAGTTTGCTCGGCCGGCTTGAGCACCACGCAGTTACCGGCAGCCAGGGCCGGAGCGAGTTTCCAGGCGGCCATCAGGATCGGGAAGTTCCACGGAATGATCTGCCCGACCACCCCCAGTGGTTCATGGATGTGATAGGCCACAGTGTTGCCGTCGATCTCGGCGGCGCTGCCTTCCTGGGCGCGCAGGCAGCCTGCGAAGTAGCGGAAGTGGTCGGCAGCCAGCGGGATATCGGCGTTGAGGGTTTCACGAACGGCCTTGCCGTTGTCCCAGCTCTCGGTGAGCGCCAGGGTTTCCAGGTTCTGTTCGATGCGATCGGCGATTTTCAGCAGGATCAGGGAGCGCGCCTGGACGGACGTGGCGCCCCAGGCATCGGCCGCCGCATGGGCAGCGTCCAGGGCCTTGTCGATATCTTCGGCCGTGGAACGGGGGAATTCGGCAATCGGTTGGCCATTCACTGGCGAGGTATTGGTGAAGTACTGACCTTTGACAGGCGCGACGAACTCGCCGCCGATGTAGTTACCGTATTTGGCTTTGAACGAAACGATAGCGCCTTCAGTACCGGGGTGAGCGTAACGCATGATGTTTCTCTCCTTGCTTTTGTGCTTATAGGGAGGACGCGCATGTGCGCTGCATTAAGCGTAGAGCAAAGGTCGGGCCACCGCCTTGCAGGGCAGGCAAATCAAGGCCTTGCGTGATTCTTGTCGGACCGGCGGGTAGCGGGCGTGACGCTATCGGTACAGCCTGGGTGACAGTTTGTACCGGTCATGACACAGCCTGTGACCGGGTGGTCTCGCCAGCATTGCAATGAGGGCTGGGCTGGAGGATGCTCAGCCCTAACCAACCCGGCGGGGAGAACAATAAGAAATGCACGACAACCATTTGAGTCGCCATGCCCGTCAGGTCCTGACCGTTGCCCAGGGCAAGGCCCATCTGCACGGCCCCGGCAGCGACCCGTCCATCGCCCGCTCCTGGTTGCGTTGCCTTGAGGACTACCATCTCGACCCGGCCCTGACCATGGCGCCCACCGTGCTGGAACACGGTCGCGTCCTCGAAAGCCGCGAGCGCCTGCAGCAGGTTCTGCACATCGCCGGCAACGAAATGACCAGTCTGCATCAACAACTCTCCGGTTCCGGTCATGCGGTGCTGCTGACCGACGCCCGGGGCGTGATCCTCAACTGCGTGACGGCTCCCACCGAGCGGAAGATTTTCGAGCGCGCCGGGCTCTGGCTCGGCGCTGACTGGAGTGAAGCCTGCGAAGGCACCAATGGCATCGGCACATGCCTGGTGGAGCGCCAGGCGCTGACGATTCATCGCGACGAACATTTCCGTGGCCGTCATACCGGACTGACCTGCTCGGCCAGTCCGGTGTTCGATCCCCACGGCGAGTTGCTGGCGGTGCTCGACGTATCCTCGGCGCGCCAGGACGTATCGCGCCAGAGTCAGTTCCACACCATGGCCTTGGTCAATCTCTCGGCAAAGATGATCGAGAGTTGCTACTTCCTGCGTTATTTCGAAAACCAATGGCTGCTGCGCTTTCATCTGCAAGCCGAGTCCGTCGGCCTGTTCAGTGAAGGATTGTTGGCGTTCGACGGCGATGGGCGCATCTGCGCTGTCAATCAAAGCGCATTGAACCTGTTGGGACATCCCCGTGGCGGCTTGCAGGGACAGCCGGTTGAGGCGCTTTTCGATTGCCGGCTCGATGAACTGCTCGGTCGCGCCAGCCTCGACGCCAGCGCCAGTTGGCCACTGCGTACCCGTGACGGGCGGCGATTGTTCGCTGTCTTGCGCGGACAGCCGCGGCGCGTGCCGGTGCCTCTGGTACCGGGGCCGATCATTGAGGAACGTCCGCAGCTGTCGGGCATTTGCCTGGGCGACAGCGCGTTGCAGACCGATTTTCGCAAGGCCCTGCGTGTCTATGAGCGGGACGTGCCGCTGCTGATCAACGGGGAAACCGGTTCGGGCAAGGAAGCTTTCGCCAAGGCGGTGCATCAAGCCAGCCAGCGTGCCGACAAGGCCTTTGTCGCACTTAACTGCGCGGCCATTCCGGAAAGCCTGATCGAGAGTGAATTGTTCGGCTATCGCGGCGGCAGTTTCACCGGCGCGCGCAAGGAAGGCATGCGCGGCAAGCTGCAGCAGGCCGATGGCGGGACGCTTTTCCTCGACGAAATCGGCGATATGCCCCTGGCGTTGCAGACGCGGCTGCTAAGGGTGCTTGAGGATCGCCAGGTGGTGCCCATCGGTGGTGATCCTCAGGAAATCAATGTGCGGATCATCAGCGCCACGCACCGCCAGCTGCTGGATCGGGTCGAGGAGGGCAGTTTCCGCGAGGACCTGTATTACCGGCTCAATGGCCTGGAAATCGCGCTGCCGGCACTGCGTGATCGCAGTGACAAATCGCAACTGCTCGACTTTTTGCTGGCCGAAGAGGCGCGCGGGGAAACCGTGCTGATCGACGAACCCGCACGTCAGGCCCTGCTGGCCTTCACCTGGCCGGGCAACGTGCGCCAATTGCGCAATGTGCTGCGCACCCTGGCGGCGCTGTGTGAAGACGGGCACATCGGGCTGGAGGATTTGCCGGCGATGATCCGTCAGGCCCGGCCGATTGTTGTGCAACCCGTTGAAGAGTCCGAACGCCCGCTGGACGATGCCGAGCGGCTGGCGTTGCTCAATGCGCTGGAGCATACGCGCTGGCATATGACGCATACGGCGCAGCAGTTGGGTGTGAGTCGCAATACCCTGTACCGGAAGCTGCGTAAGCACGGGATTGCCCGCTAGATATCCACCCCTCCTGTAGGAGCGAGCATGCTCGCGATGGAAACAAGGACACCGCGGGGCATCAGACTGCCAGCGTCATCGTTGACCTCCATCGCGAGCATGCTCGCTCCTACAGGTTTAATCGCGATCGGAAACAAAGGTGCGATTTTCCCCTCCCTAAGCTAACCTGCGGCCATGTTTTACGAGGTCGACTATGCACATTCATATTCTTGGTATCTGCGGCACTTTCATGGGTTCGATGGCGGTTCTGGCCAAAGAGCTGGGCCATCACGTGACGGGCTCCGATGCCAACGTCTATCCGCCGATGAGCACTCAGCTGGAAGCCCAGGGCATCGAGTTGACCCAGGGCTATGACCCGGCGCAGCTCGACCCGGCCCCTGATCTGGTGGTGATCGGCAATGCCATGTCCCGTGGCAACCCGGCGGTTGAATATGTGCTGAACAAAGGCCTGCCTTACGTCTCCGGCCCGCAGTGGCTGGCGGACCACGTGCTGCAGGGTCGCTGGGTCCTGGCGGTCGCCGGCACTCACGGCAAGACCACCACCAGCAGCATGCTCGCCTGGGTGCTGGAGCATGCCGGCATGAGTCCGGGCTTCCTGATCGGCGGCGTGCCACAGAACTTTTCGGTGTCGGCGCGACTGGGCGGCACACCGTTCTTCGTGATCGAAGCCGATGAATACGACAGCGCCTTCTTCGACAAGCGCTCCAAGTTCGTTCACTACCGCCCGCGCACGGCAATTCTGAACAACCTGGAGTTCGATCACGCTGACATCTTCCCCGATCTGCCCGCCATCGAGCGGCAGTTCCACCATCTGGTGCGGACCATTCCGAGCGAAGGCCTGGTGATTCATCCGACCACCGAGCCCGCGCTGCAACGTGTGATCGAAATGGGTTGCTGGACCCCGGTGCAGACCACCGGCGCCGGCGGTCAATGGCAGGTCAAGCTGCTCAGCGAAGACGGTTCGGCTTTCGAAGTGATGTTCGAAGGGGTTTTCCAGGGCGTGGTCGAGTGGGACATGACCGGTCAGCACAACGTCGCCAACGCTCTGGCCACCTTGGCAGCCGCGCGCCACGTCGGCGTCGTGCCATCCATGGGTATCGCCGCGCTGAGCGCATTTAAGAGCGTGAAGCGCCGCATGGAGAAAGTCGCGGAGGTGCGTGGCATCACTATTTATGACGACTTCGCTCACCACCCGACCGCCATCGCCACCACCCTCGACGGCCTGCGCAAGCGCATCGGCGACGCGCCGCTGATCGCGATCATCGAGCCGCGCTCCAATTCCATGAAGCTCGGCGCACACCGTGACGGCCTGCCGGAAAGCGTGATCGATGCCGATCAGGTGATCTGGTACGCGCCGCCGAATCTTGGCTGGGACCTGGCGGGCACCGCCGCGCTGTGCACTGTGCCATCGATCGTCAGCGATTCGCTGGAGGGCATCATTGAGCGGGTGAAAAGCCAGGCACAACCGGGCACCCAAGTGGTGATCATGAGCAATGGCGGCTTCGGCGGCCTGCACGGCAAACTCGCCGAGGCGCTGAAATGAACAACGGTCCGGACCGCATCACGCTGGCGATGACGGGCGCTTCCGGCGCCCAGTACGGTTTACGTCTGCTCGATTGTCTGGTGCGTGACGACCGCGAGGTGCACTTCCTGATCTCCAAGGCGGCGCAACTGGTGATGGCCACCGAAACCGACGTCACGCTGCCGGCCAAACCGCAGATGATGCAGGCGTTCCTCACCGAATACACCGGTGCGGCCGCCGGACAGATTCGGGTCTATGGCAAGGAAGACTGGATGTCGCCGGTGGCCTCGGGCTCCGGGGCGCCTGCGGCGATGGTGGTGGTGCCGTGTTCCACGGGAACCTTGTCGGCCATCGCCACCGGCGCCTGCAACAACCTGATCGAGCGCGCCGCCGACGTCACGCTCAAGGAGCGCCGCCAGTTGATCCTGGTACCCCGCGAGGCGCCGTACTCGAGCATTCATCTGGAGCACATGCTCAAGTTGTCGAACATGGGCGTGACCATCCTGCCGGCCTCGCCGGGGTTCTATCATCAGCCGCAAACCATCGATGACCTCGTCGACTTTGTCGTGGCGCGGATTCTCAACCTGCTGAACATTCCCCAGGACATGCTGCCGCGCTGGGGTGAACACCATATGAGCAGTGATGAATAAGCTGCTGATCATTGTGCTGGCGCTGCAACTGGCGGGATGTGCTACGGCGCGGACCCTGGATGCGGCCAAGCCGGGCGCGCCGGTGGTGTATGCCGGAACGCGGTTGGACCTGTATGCAATGAATGGCGGCTGCTGTGCCAAGGATCGATTCGGCGCAGAAGCGCCGAGCTATCCGGGTGTCGACCTGCCGGCCAGCGCGTTGCTCGATACCTTGTTGTTGCCGCTGTCTTTATTGACGGTGCTGGGCGTGAATTTTCAGGCAACAGGCGGGATGTAGCGTTCGGCGTGAAGTCGGCGGCGCATCCATCGCGAGCAGGCTCGCTGCCACATTCGACCGCGATCCAATGTGGGAGCGAGCCTGCTCGCGATGGCGTCCTGCCAGACGCCGAGAATTATTTGCCGAGCTTTCTCAGCTCATCCGATTCGATAATCCGCACCCCATCCTGCTCCTCCAGCGCCAGACGCCACATCGCGCGCGCGAGCTGGCAGGCTTCGATGCCATGGTATTTGCCGGGAATCAACCGCGACAGGGGGCCTGCAACCTTCTCGCCCAGACGCGGTTCGGTGCGTTCGCCCAGCAGCAGCGAAGGCCGGCAGATGGTCAGCTGTGGCCAGTCCTGCGCGCGCAGGGCCTGCTCCATCTCGCCTTTGACCCGGTTGTAAAACACCGAAGACTTGGGATCGGCGCCCAATGCACTGATCACGATCAGGTGCCGCGCACCCATCTCCCGGGCACGCTTGGCGAACGCCACGACCATGTCCAGATCCACCGCACGAAACGCCTCTTGCGAGCCTGCCTGCTTGATGGTCGTGCCCAGGCAGCAATAGGCGATGTCGACGCGTCCGCTCAGTTGCGGCAGGAACATCGCCGGGTCGCCCACGGGGTTTTCAAGGTGCGGATGCTTGACGAGCGGCCGGCGCGACGGCGCCAGCACCCGGGTAATCGTCGGCTCGTTGAGCAGGCGATCGAGCAAATGCTCACCGGTCAAACCGGTGGCTCCGGCAAGCAATACGTGCTGAGGCGTCAAGTACATAGTGTTTCTCCCTTGATACTCTTCAGCTTAGTTGGTCTTTGCGTCCTTGCTGTCAATCGACGTACTTTGCAAGGCTTTGCGCGCTTGCTGCTTGCGCAGCAACTGCCAGTGCGAGAGCACGGTTTTCGGTGCCCAGATCTGCGGTTCAGAGGCTTCGAAGCCATCGGCCAGCTCACGCTCGGCGACGGTTGCCTTGGCCAGTTTGAAGGCCTGTTCCAGGTCGTCGGTCTGGTTCAGCGCCTGGGCGAACAGGGCATCGCCGAAGTAGGTGAAGTTGGCTTCTTCGGAGCAACCGAAGGACACGCGATCGGCCCGCGAGGCGGTCATGATCAGGGTGCGTTCGTCCTTGAGGGCGGGAATGAAGCCGCCGGAATAGCATGCGGAAATGACGATGATCTTGTCGCGGTTTTTCAGCGGGGCGAGCACCGCCGCCAGTTCATCGGCGGGCAGGTCGGCCAGTTCCATCCGCGGCTGGTCGAGCACCAGTTCATGCTCGCTCGTGCCGTGGCTGGTCAGGTAGATGAAAATCAGATCTTCCGGGCCGCTGCGTTCGGCCAGGGTCAGCGCCGCGCGGCGCAGGTTTTCCCGGGTGGCCATCGGCCGATCGCCGAGATGATCGCGATGGTTCACCAGGCGAATCTGGCCAAAAGCGCCGAAGCGGCTGGTGAGCATGTTGGCGACGAAGTCGGATTCGCGCAGGAACACGCTCTGCTTGCCATCGCCGCCCAAAGTCAGGGTGTACAACTCGACTGCCGGGGTTGAGGCGGGCACGTTGCTCAGTGCTTCTTCGAGCAGGCGGCCCTGGGCCAGCAATCCGAGTTCGAGGGTGTCGGGCAAAAGCTTGCCATCGGCGTCACGCACCCGCTGGCCATTGACCCAGATGCCGCTGAGCACCGAGCCGTCTGTCAGCACCAGAGTGCCGCGACCGGAATAGGTGTCGCTGTCGAACTGACCGATATAGAAGCTGCCGTCGGCCAGGTTCAGACGACCCTGGCCACTGAAGCGCCAATCGTTGAAGTGGCCGATGTAATGGCTGCCATCGGCTCCGATCAGCTCGCCCTTGCCATTGAGCGAGCCTTCCTTGAACTGACCCAGCCAGACATCGCCGTCCGCGTTCTCGTAGCGGCCCTTGCCGTTGAGCTGGTTGTTTTTGAAGCTGCCGACGTAGATGTCGCCGTCAGCGCTGTTGAATGTCCCGTTGCCTTCCAACTGACCGTCGACGAAGTGGCCGGTGAACTGATTGCCGTTGCCGTCGCTGCGCTGGCCTTCACCGTTGGGCTTGCCGTGGGCAAACTGGCCCTGATAGGCGCTGCCGTCCTCGAGTTCCAGGCGACCGAGGCCCGAATACTGGTCGGCCTTGAATTCGCCCCGGTAGGTCATGCCGTTTTCTTTGAGGGTGCCTTCGCCGTCGCGCCGGCCGAGCTTGAAGCCACCGGTGTAGCTGCTGCCATTGGTGGTGAGGCTGCCCTGGCCGTCGAACAGGCCCTGATTGAATTTGCCGCGGTAGACCTCGCCGTTGCTGCCGTGCCATTCACCCTGGCCGTGCCACTGACCCTTGTCGAACTCGCCGGCGTACCAGCTGCCGTTCGGATAATCGATGCGACCCTGGCCTTGCAGCAATCCATCGACCAGATCTCCACGATAACGGCCGCCGTCCGGCAAGCGGGCGTCAGGAGGTAACGGTGATTCACCGTCGCCGCATGCGGAGAGCATCAGGGTCAAGGCAAGGAGTGCAAGTGAGCGCATAGCGGGTTCCGGGCAATTAGGCGACCGAGTATGCCGCAGCTATGTGTCCTTATACAGCCGGTAGAGATGCAGCGGATGCGAATCAGCGTGAGCTGCTTCGCATCCGGGAAGGTTTACACGAAGCAGAGCGACAGCGGTTCGGCGATGTACGCCGGCTTGTCCGAGCCTTCGATTTCCAGGGTGGTGGTGGCCTTGAGCAGCCATTGGCCAGGTTTCTTCTCGGTCACTTCCGTCAGGTCCACCTTGAGGCGCACCTTTGAATTGACCTTGACCGGCTGGATGAAGCGCACGCTGTCCAGGCCGTAGTTGACCACCATCTTCAGGCCTTCAGGCACGACGAGGATGTCTTCCATCAGTTTCGGGATCAGCGACAGCGACAGGAAACCGTGGGCGATAGTGCCGCCAAACGGGGTTTGCGCCGCCTTGACCGGATCGACGTGGATGAACTGATAGTCTCCGGTGGCTTCGGCGAACAGGTTGATGCGCTCCTGATCGATCGTGAGCCATTCGGAACGTCCAAGTTCCTTGCCGACATAATCTTTGAGCTCTGCAACTGGAACAAAGGGCATTGAGACTCTCCTTGGGTTCATCGGTTTTATAGTTTTTTCAGGCGAGGTGTTTGTACCTCAGGCTTACCACTGTAGATCAACATTGTTAATTCCTGCGGTCAACCGACCATGCTTTTGGCGAATGCCGGTGTATATGGCTGGCGTGTTTATAATGCTCGGCCCGTGACGGCGGGCGACGGGTTCTGCGGGAGAGTGAAGGATGTTGTTACGTGGCCTGACCTGGCTGGTGCTGTTTCAATTGCTCGGCACCGCGATCAACCATTTGTTTTTGCCGGTGCTGCCGGGGCCGATTGTCGGCCTGCTGCTGTTGCTGGTGTTTCTGATCAGTCGCGGTCAGGTGGGCGAGCCGCTGAACCAGGCGGCTGGCAGCCTGCTGCGCTACCTGCCTTTGCTGCTGGTGCCGCCGGCGGTGGGAGTGATGGTCTACGCCAAGGACATTGCCGCCGATTTCTGGGCCATCGCCGGCGCGCTGGTGTTGTCGCTGCTGCTGTCCATGGCTTTCGCCGGCGTGCTGATGCAGCGCATGATCAAGCGTCACGCCCATCCTCGCGAGGACCGCCCATGACCCTCGACTGGAACGGCGCCTGGACCTCGGTCATCCATCATCCCTTGTTCGGCATCGGCATCACCCTCGGTGCCTATCAACTGGTGCTCGCGGCTTTCGAGAAAACCCGCTGGATCTTTTTGCAGCCGGTGCTGGTCTCCATGTTGCTGGTGATCGGTGTGCTGGTGAGCTGCGGGCTGACCTATGCCGAGTATCGCAAGAGCACCGAGATCCTCAGCATTCTGCTGGGGCCGGCGACTGTTGCGCTGGCGGTGCCGCTGTACCTGAACCTGCGGCGGATTCGGCAGTTGTTCTGGCCGATATTTACTACGCTGGTGATAGGCGGGGTGGTTGCCACCAGCATGGGCGTGCTGCTGGGCTGGTGGTTCGGCGCCGAGCACATGATTCTGATGACCATGGCGCCCAAATCGGTGACGTCGCCGATTGCCATGCTGGTGGCCGAGCAGATCGGTGGTGTCGCGGCGCTGGCGGCAGTGTTCGTGTTGATCACCGGTGTGATCGGCGCGATCTTCGGCCCGAGCCTGTTGAGCCGCCTCGGCGTCCACAGCCCCGAAGCGCGGGGCATGGCGCTGGGCATGACGGCTCACGCGGTCGGCACGGCGGTGGCGATGCAGGAAAATGAAGAGTGCGGCGCCTTCGCGGCGCTGGCGATGAGTCTGATGGGCGTGGCCACGGCGGTCTTGCTGCCGCTGGCGGTGTCGATGGTGGTTTAAGGAAATGTCTATGAGTCTGCCGCTTTTTCCGCTGAACACGGTGCTGTTTCCGGGCTGCATCCTCGATCTGCAGATTTTCGAGGCGCGTTACCTGGACATGATCGGACGCTGCATGAAACAGGGCGGCGGCTTCGGTGTGGTGTGCATTCTTGATGGCGAAGAGGTCGGCATCGCTCCGGCAGGCTACGCGCTGGTCGGCTGCGAAGCGCGGATCACCGATTTCAAGACCCAGGAAAACGGCCTGCTGGGGATTCGGGTGCAAGGTGGTCGACGTTTCCATGTTCTGCGCACCGAAGTGCAGCGCGATCAGTTGATCGTCGCCGAAGTCGACTGGCTGGAAGAGGAGCCGGAACAACCGCTGCAGGATGAGGACGCCGATCTTGTGGCGCTGCTCAAGGCCTTGGCGGAACATCCGATGGTCGAAGCGCTGAACATGGGCACCGAAGCGGTAGGGCAGCAATCGCTGGCCAATCAACTGGCTTATCTGTTGCCGTTCGCCGAACTGGACAAAATCGACCTGCTGCAACTCGATGACCCTCAGCAACGCCTGGATGCGATTCAGGCGTTACTGGATGAGTTGCAGGGTGAGTTGTTTGCTTGAGCAGCATTCGGCAACGATTGAGTGCATTGACTGGTATTGCTGATAGCCCTTAGTTTTCGAATGCCCGCATGGAGCGGGTCTTTCGGATTTTAAAAGGACTTGAAGTGATGATCATCTACGTTAATGAACGATCCACCTGGGAAGCCGCTGCTGTGGGCTACCTGCTAAAAAACGCCAGCCCTGGGCAGCCTTTCGAAGCCACCGCCGCTGCGGCATGCCAGCTTGCAGATGCATTGATACTGGAGCGACGCAAGCGAGAGTGGCCAGGCTACTGAAGCCTTGAGTAACAAACCGCATCACCCGCGGGAGCGAACCTGGCTCGCTCCCGTACTTTTCTAATAGGCATACCTCAACATCGTATGCGGCAAATGCCGCAACACGAAGAATCCGAACAGCGCCACCAGCGACGGCAGCACCAGCCACCAGATCTTCGGTGGCATGGGGTTGAGCGGTGTGCGGAGCTGAATCACGCCCAGGCTTGCCGCGCAGACACATGCTGCCAGCATTGCGCCCGCCAGCACGTCCGTCGGCCAATGCGCGCCGAGATAAACCCGTGACAGTGCAATCGCAAGTGCTGGCAGACATGCCACCAGCAACCAGGTGAGGCGCATGCGTGGCGGTTGCCCACGGCCAGCGAGTACGGCGAGGGTCAGAAATAACGCAAAGGAGCCGGAGGCATGGCCGCTGGGCATGCTGTAACTGGTCAACGGGTCACTCAATACTTCCGGGCGCATGCGAGCGAAAAAGTGCTTGGTAACAGTGTTGCCAAGTGCCGTAAACAGTAACGTACTGCACGCGAAAGCAGCTTGTCTCCATTGCCGGGCGATCAGAAGCAGCGCTACCAGCAGGGCGCTGAACATCAACATGTTGCGGAACTCACCGATCAGCGTGAACACCACCGCCACTTCATCGAGCGTGGGGCTGCGATGTTCCTGCACCAGGGTCATGATTCCCTGGTCAAGAGCGGTCAGATGCGAGTAGCCGATAAACAACGCGACCAGAATCAGAAAACTCATCCCGGTAATGAACACTGTGGCCTTGCGATGTTTGCGCAGGCTACTGGTGGCGCTCAATCCGATCATCACGGCGATGCTGGCTGCGACGATGCCGGCCTCGGGCCAGAAACCCTCGGGCAGCGGCAAACGAATCGCCGCCCCGGTGGCCCAGCCCGGCAGCAGATACACTACCGACCATCCTGCACCGGCCAGCAGGCTGACGGCGAAGAAGCGCGGGAAGGGCATGTCGAACATCCCGGCGACCATCGGCAGCATGGGGCGCAAGGGGCCGATGAAGCGGCCAACCAGCAGGCTGGCGATGCCATAGCGCTGGAAATACGACTCGGCGCCGGCGATCCATTCCGGGTGATGGCGCAAGCCGGGCAGTCGGCGGATGTTCTGATGGAAATGTCGTCCGAGGAAATACGACACCACATCGCCCAGCACGCCCGCCACGAAACCCAGCAACAGGGTTTCGCTCAGCGACAACGCGCCGCTGCCGGCCAGTACCGCCACGGCGAACAACAGCACCGTGCCGGGTACGATCAATCCTGCAATCGCCAGGCATTCAACGAAAGCCACGATGAACACCGCCGCCGCCAGCCATTGCGGATTGACGGTCAGCCAGGCGGTCACGCTATCGAGCCATGGGCCCATAAAAACAACTCCATTCAATATTCAGGCACACATTCCAAAAACACATCCATCCCCTGTAGGAGCCGAGCTTGCTCGCGAAAGCGTCGTGTCAGTCAACATCGAAGGT
>NZ_JBSVXG010000169.1:0-12993 GCF_054070595.1 Pseudomonas sp. SDO55104_S430
GCGATGGTCGTCAACGATAACGCGGGGCATCTGATACCCCGCGGCGTCCCAATCACCATCGCGAGCATGCTCGCTCCTACAGGAAGCGGGTTATTTCTTCATGATGGATGTGAACAGCTCTGACGTCAGGAACCGCTCCAGCCATTGCTGCAATCGCCGATAAGGCGTCTGCGCAAACCACTCGCGATCGACATGGGCGAACTGCCGCACGAACGGCATCAACGCCACATCCGCCAGACTCGGATGGTCGGCCAGTAGATATCCCCGATCCGCCAACAACTCATCCAGCTTGCGCAACCACACTTCACACTCAGCGCGATAAGCCTCCATCGGTTGCTCGGGATAGCGCTCGGCATACTTGTAGCGATTCAGATGCACCTTGAACGTCTGATCGTTCTCTTCGATCAACGCCGCGATGCGGTCCGCGCCGTCAGGATCAGCCTTGAGCAGCCAATCCTGCGGATCGTTCTGCGCCAGGGCCCAGCGCATGATTTCCAGGCTTTCATCGAACACGCGGCCGTCGATGCTGAGCACCGGCACGGTGCCCTTGCTCGACAGCGCCAGCATCTCGGCGGGCTTGGCCTTGAGGCTGACTTCGACGATGTCCACGGCCACACCTGAATAACGCAAGGCCATGCGCGCCCGCATGGCGTAGGGGCAGCGGCGGAAGGAGTAGAGGGTGATCATTTCACCTCCAGCGTGCTCAGGCCGTTGCCTTGGCGCTGCACCTGAATCTGCACCGGAATCCGCTCGTGCATTTCCTGTACGTGGGAAATCACTGCGACCTTGCGCCCTTGGGCCTGCAAGCCGTCGAGGGCGTCCATGGCCAGTTGCAGGGATTCGGGGTCGAGGCTGCCGAAGCCTTCGTCGATGAACAGCGATTCGATTTTCAGCGTGCTCGACGCCATTGACGCCAGTCCCAGTGCCAACGCCAACGACACCAGGAAAGTTTCGCCGCCGGACAACGAATGCACCGAACGCAGTTCGTCGCCCATTTCGGTGTCCATCACCAGCAGCCCGAGCATGCTGCCGCCGCGTTTCAGGCGATAGCGGCGCACCAGTTGACGCAACTGCACGTTGGCGTGGTGCACCAGCAGGTCGAGGTTGTAGGCCTGGGCGATCTTGCGGAAGGTGTCGCCGGTGGCCGAGCCGATCAAGGCATTCAGACGCGCCCAGCGTTGATACTCGGCATAGGCTTCGGCGATCTGCTGCGCCAGGGCCTGATTGGCGTTTTGCCGGCGCTGGTCCTCGGCCTGTTCTGCACGCAGCTCGGCGCAAGCCTGTTCGCTGACAACGCATTGCTGTTGCAGGTCGGTGAGGGCGGTCGCGAGTTGTTCGGCGTCGAGGTTGCCGTTGTGCTGCGCCTGATGTTCCTGCAAACGCTTGTCGCGTTCCTGCACCAGGACGCTGGCCTGTTCGATGGCTTTTTCGCTGTTCTGCAAGCGCTGGCGCAGTTCGCTGACCTGGGCGTCGTCGACTTGCAGCAAGTCTTCGAGACCACCGTCATCCAGCTCCGGGTGACCGGCGCGCCAGTCGGCGATCTTGCCGGCGAGCTCGACCGCTTCGCCTTCCAGCGCCTGCTGGCGCTCCTGTTGGGCCTTGAGTTCGGCGCTGATTTGCACCCGTTGCGTGACGACGTCCTGCAAGGACTGGGCGGTGGTGCTCTCGGCGTTGCGGGCGCTGTCGACGTCCCGTTCCAGTTGCTGCTGCCATTGCTCGGCGCTGGCGTGTTCGCCGAGCAGTTGGCCGAGGGTCTGCTGGCTTGCCTGTTGCTGTTCGGCCAGTGCAGTGAACTGTTGCTCGGCGGCTTGCAGTTGCTGCACGCGGGCCAGTTGACGGTCCTGCTCCTTGTCCAGGGTTTGCTGACGCTGTTGCTGCTCGGCCAACTCTTCTTTCTGCTGTTCGAGTTGCGCCAGACGCTCGCTGATCTGCCGGTCGAGTTGCAGAAAGGTCGTGGCCGGCTCGCTGCGTAGCGCTTGCAGGGTTTCGTCCGGCAACAGGCTGGCGAAGGCGTTGAGTTCTTCGTCCAGGCGCTGGCGGTCGTTTCGCAGCTCACGCTGTTGATTGTCCAGCTGCTGCGCCGCCTGCTGATGCGCGGTCTCCGCCTGGCGCAGTTGCTGGGTCAGGCGCGCGGCGTCTTGTTGCAGGGTGAGCAGGGCGGTTTGCCGCTGTTCATCCTGAGTGATGCTCTGGTTCAGTTGGCTGTTTTGCCGGGCCAGCCAGGTATCGCGCTGAGCGGCGTCCTGATCCAGCAGCGATGCGCTCAATGGATGAGCTTCAAGGCTCGGGGCCAGTGCCTGACGCTGACTCGCCAACTGTTCCTGCTGTTGCAGCAGTTCCTTTTGCTGGGCAATCACGCCTCCGACTTCGGCGCGCAATTCCAGGAGCTTTTCCTTGAGCTGATCGACGGCTTTCTGCGCGTTGGCCTGTTCGCTCTCATCGAAGCGACCGAGGCTCCGCAGCAGCGCTTCGGGCTGGTGATAGGGATGCTCGTTGCTGCCGCAGACCGGGCACGGCTGATCGTCCTGCAACTGCGCGCGCAACTCCTCGACACTGGCACTGCGCGCCAGACGCTGGCGCTCCAGCAATTCGCGGGTGACGTTGAGGGTTTGCTCGGCGACGCTCAGCTCGTTCTTGGTCTTGACCCCGTCCTGGGTCAGACGCTCGCGTTCCTGCTGCGCGGCGAGCTGGCGCTGTTGCAGCTCGGCATCGCGCTTGTCCAGTTCCTGCTGGCTGGCCCACAGGCGAGTCAGGTCTTCGATGGCCCGCAGTTGTTTGCGGTTGTCCTGCAACAGGGTGCCGAGAATGCCGATCTGCTCGGCGACGGCGTCCGGCTCGGCATCGGCTTCCTTGAACAGCACTTCCAGCTGCTGCTTTTGCGCGGTCAGGGCTTGCGCGGCCGTGGCGGCATTCTGTTCCAGGCTGGCCAGTTCCACCTGGCCCTGATTCAGGCGATTGCCGATCAGCATCAGCTGTTGCAGGCGATCGCGGTAAGCGCTCCAGGCATCGCTCAAGGGCGCCAAATGGGCGCTTTGTTCCAGTTCCACGGCGATGCGTTGCAGGTGTTCGGCGACCTGGGTTTGCCGTTCCTGCAAGGATTGAATTGTGCTCTGACCCTGAGTGCAGGCCGACTCGGCGTTTTGCCGGGTTTCAGCGCTTTGGGCTGTGTCCTTGGCGAGACGGGCGAGGGTGCTCTGCGCTTCAAAGGCTTGACGCAGCAAAGGCGCGCCGTCGGTTTGTCGCTGCTGCGCTTCGCTCAATGCGGTTCGGCTGGCGCCCAGCTGTTGCTCGAGCTGCGTCTGACGCTCACTGAGTTCGGCATGCTGCAAAGTCTGTTGGGCGATCTGTGCAGCCAACGGGGTCAGCAGCGCATCGATCTGCGCCTTGCGGGCGAACTGGTGCCGTTGCGGTGCCAGTTGTTCCAGGCGGGTCAGCTTCAGGCGTTCGCCGCCCAGGCCCTGCCAGTGGGTCTGGGCCGATTGCAGTTGCTCGCTGGCACTGCGTTGCGCGTCCTGTAATTCACGAAGCGTCTTCAGCCAGGTGTGCTGCAACTCGAGTTGCTTGAGTTGCGCCTGCTGCACCTTGAGCTGCTGTTGTGCGCTGCTGAAGCGCTCATCCAGCTCCGCCCGAGCTTCCGGCGCCAGGGGTGTGACGCCGCTGGCCTGGTCCTGCAGCAGCTTGTGCGCTTCGCGGGCTTCCTTGGCCTTGTCGAAGGCGCGACGGCCCAGACGGGTATAAAGCGCGGTGTCGGTGAGTTTTTCCAGCAGTTCGCTGCGGTCGTTATCGTCGGCCTTGAGGAAGGCGCTGAATTCGCTCTGCGCCAACAGCACGGCGCGGGTGAACTGTTCGAAATTCAGGCCCAGCACCGCTTCGATGCGGGTCTTGAATTCGGTCTTCTGACTGGCCAGCAGTTGATCCTGATCGATGTCGCGCAAGCTCTGGCGACTGGCCTGCAAGCGGCCGGCGGCCTTGTCCCGGGCGCGGTTGGCTTCCCAGCGCGCGCGATAGCGGCGGCCGTCGATGCCGACAAAATCCACTTCGGCAAAACCGTCACCGGTGCCGCGACGCAGCAGCGTGCGCGGGTCGTCGGTGTTGATGTCTCCGTCTACGTCTGGCGACTTCGCCGATCCCTGCACGCTTTTGAGGCGTGGCACGGTGCCGAACAGCGCCAGGCACAAGGCGTCGAGCAGGGTGCTTTTACCCGCGCCGGTCGGCCCGGTGATGGCGAACAGGCCGGCGCTGGCCAACGGTTCGGCGGTGAAATCGATCTCGAAAGGGCCGGCCAGGGAGGCGAGGTTTTTCAGGCGAATGGCGAGGATTTTCATGGCTGTTCGCTCTCCATTTGCACGTCTTGCAGCAGCTCGGCAAAGTCCTTGAGGGTCTGCTCGTCGACCTCGCTGCCGTAGTTGTCCAGCCAGGCGCGGCTGAACAGTTCCTGGGGTGTGAGCTGGTCGAGTTCGATCAGGGCGTCACCGTCGTCCGCACCATCGCGGCGACCGCTGCCGGCGTATTCCGCGGCGATACGCACCAGGCGAACGGCCTTGCCTTCCAGAGCGGCTTCCACTTGCTGGCGCAAATCCGGCTGCGGTTCGTCGAGGCGCACCCGCACCTCCAGCCATGGCTGTCGTTGGTAGTCGGCGAGCAGGTCGATGATCGGCAGGTCGGCCAGTTGCAGCAGAATCTCCGCCAACGGCGCAGGGCCCAGGCGTTGCAGGTTCACCGAACGGGGGATGACCTTTGGCACGACGCTGACGAGCTTTTCACCCTCGAGGGTGATGTCGAGAATCTGGTGCTGGTAGGCGATTTCCGAGAACGACAGGGGAATGGGCGAACCGCTGTAGCGAATCCGCTCTTCGCCGTTGACCTTCTGCGGCTTGTGCAGGTGACCGAGGGCGACGTAGCTAATGCTCGGTCCGAACAGGCTGGCGGGCAGGGCTTCGGCGTTGCCGATGATCAGGCTGCGCTCGGAATCTTCCGATACCGAACCGCCGGCCATGTGAGCGTGACTGATGGCGATCAGCGCCTGGCCTTTCTTGCGCTTGGCGTTGGCCGCTTCGATCAGCCACTCGTGAACCTGGCCGATCCCGCGCAGGTAGTCGTCGCCCAAGTGCGGGCCAGTCACTTCAGCCGGGCGCAGGAAGGGCAGCGCCAGGCACCAGGCGACGGTCTTGCCCCTGGCGTCCGGCAGCGGCAGCAGCAGACGCTCGGCGTCGAGCTGGCCATCATCCAGCCACAACACCCGACCCAATGCATGGGTGCGCAGGCGGCGCATCAGCGGTGCCGGCAATTCGATGCGGGAACCGGAGTCGTGGTTGCCGGCGATCATCACGATGGTCAGCTTCGGCTGCTGTTCGTGGGCGCTGACGATGAAGTCGTAGAGGCGTTCCTGGGCTTTGACCGGTGGATTGACCGTGTCGAAGATATCGCCGGCGATCAACAGTACATCGGGCTGATCGGTCTTGAGCTGACGCAGCAGCCACTCGAGAAAACAGCCGTGCTCGAAATCGCGATCCTGGCCGTGCAGGTTTTGCCCCAGGTGCCAGTCGGAGGTGTGGAACAGACGCAAGGCGAACTCCGTAGGAAATAAGGTAATGGCCGCGAAGAAATATGACAGCGGCGAAAGGGGAAAGAGTTTACTGGCAAACGGTTTGTATGTGGTCGCGGAACCCATGTAGCAGCTGCCGAAGGCTGCGTCCGGCTGCGAAGCAGTCGCAAAACCTGAGCACGCGGTGGATCAGACAGACCGCGCTGGCAGGGTTTACGACTGCTTCGCAGCCGGACGCAGCCTTCGGCAGCTGCTACAGGAGATTGGAGATTTATTTGGGATAGAGCGGCGGCAGGCCGCTATCACCCGTCGGATCCTGGGTGCGTTCGGCAATTGGGATGGTGCGAATCACCCGCCACAATTCCTCACCCTGCCAATGCTGCCCGGCTTCGCTGTACAGCGCGCCATTCAAACCATCCAGTGCATCGGACAACGGCACGAAACGGGCGGCCATGTCGGCCAGGGTTTCCGGTTGCTGGCGGGCCCAGGCGTCGAGGGCCTGGCGGGTGGCGTGGGGGTCGTTGGCCAGGCAGGCGCGCTTGAGCTCGTCGAGTACGGTTCGCGGGCTCGGGCCGGCCTGCACGGCGCGCAGCACCGCCGGTTGCGAACGCGCGCGCCACCACAGGCCGAAGCCGAGGAGGGTGGTGCAGGCGAGGATCAGGCTGCTGAGCTTCCAGCGCCACAAGGCTTCGTTTTCAGCCGCCGCATTGACTGGGGAAACACCGGCCGGCGTGTCGACCATCAGGCTCGGATTGGCTGCCACCTGCAGGCTTCTGGCCGGCAGGCTGCTGTGCTCCAGATGATCCTCGAAGGTGTTCCACCATACCACTTCCACCGAGGGTAACTCGATCGAGCCGCTGCGCGACGGCACCAGCGCTTCACGGTCCTCACGACTGCCGACCAGCCCGCGATCACTGTTCTGATTGCCCAGCACCGGCTGATCCGGATAACGACGCAAGCCATTGGCTTCGGTACCGGGCAGCGGCGGCAGTTGCGAGCTGGCCAGGCCTTCAGCCTTAACCGTCAGGCTGCGGGTCAGCGAATCGCCCACCTGAACGTGTTCCGGTTCCGGGTTCCAGGTTTCGCTCAGGGTCAGGCTGCGCGCCGGCAGCCAAGGCATGTCGGCCGGGTAGGTGATGGGCTTGGCCTTGACCGTCAGCAGCAGCTCGGCGGAGCTGACGCGCATCAGCTTGCCGGACTTCGGCGACTGCGCGGCGGCGTCCTGCGCAGGTTGCGCGTCCACCAGCGCGGCGTTGAAGACCTGCCCCGGAATGATCAGTTCGCCGCTGTGCTGCGGGTAGATCGCGTAGCGCATTTCAATCACGCCATGGCGCACGCCGTTGATGTCTTTTTCGTAGGTGCGCGACTCGCCCAGCTGTTCGATGCGCGCATCGGGAATCTGCAAAGGCGGCAGGCTGCTGTCGTCGTACAGCGACACCGAATGGTAGATGCGCAGGGTCAGGATGGCCTGGGCCTGCACGTAGACGCTGGACTGATCGAGGCTGGCGTCGATGAACACCGGTGCCAGTTTGTTGGTGTTTTCCTGGGCTTCGCTCTCGACCACTTGCACGGTGATCGGCTGGCTCTGCACGTCGCCCAGGCTCAGCGCCGGGATCACCACGCTGCCGTTCTGCTTGGGCAGCAGGGTGACGATCCAGCGGGTGGTGGCGCGGTTGTCGCCGCCAATGGTGTTCAACTGGTTGACCTGACGGGTGCCGCGCACTTCGAACAAAGGCTCCAGCGGCGCCAGATCCGGCTTGCCGAACTGGGTGACGTCGTTGGATTCCAGGGTCAGTTCGATTGTCTCCCCGGAGTTCAGGCGCGCGCGATCGACACTGGAAACCAGCTCGGCGGCCTGGGCCTGAACGGCGCAAAACAGCAGGGTGAGGGTGAAAGCGGTGCAGCGGGTCATCGAGTTTTTCCCTGATCCTGATGTTGTTGCTGTTCGTACCAGAATTTACGCCTGAGCAATTCCCCCGGATTATCCGGGATCTGCCGCAGCCATTGCTCCAGCGCCTGCTGCTGTTCGCCCTCGATGCTGTCGCTGGCCGGGCGCATAGGTGGCGTGGTGTGTTGTTCGTCACCCAGTTCGCTGCCCGGCACTTCGTTGGCTCCAGGTTTTGGCGGCGTCGTGGCGGATTGCTCGTCCTCGGCGCTGGCTTGCTCCTCGGCGTTGGTCGGCTCTCCCGGACCCTGCGGCTGGGTGGCGGCACCGGGCGGTGATTCCTGTTCGGAAGTCTCGGCCTGCTCGGTTTTGTCCGGTTCGTTGGCCGGCGGATTGGCTTTCTGCTTGAGCAGATTTTCCACCAGAGCCTTGTTGGTCAGCGCCGGACGCAGGTCCGGTTGACGTTCCAGGGCCTGTTCGTAGGCATCCAGCGCGGCTTCCAGCTCGCCACTCCTGGCCAGGGCATTGCCTCGATTGTAGTGGGCGTTGGCGTCATTGCCCTCGGCGAACCGCTGGGCGGCGGCACTGTAGTCGCCGGCCTCGTAGAGGGCCACGCCTTGCCATTGATGATCTTCGAAATGCTGGGCGGCCTCGGCCGGGCGCTTCTGGTTGAGCAGGTGCAGACCGCGCTGGTCGGGGCGCAGCCACAGGTCCTGGAAGTCGAAGGCATAACCCGGTTGCGGCACGGCCAACAGCAGCGGCAGGCAGAACAGCCAGCCACGGCGCCCGGCGCAGGCCGCCAGCAACAACAACGGCAACAGGAGCCAGTAACCCTGATCGGCCCAGGTATCCAGGCGCAGGGTCTGGCCGTCGTTGCGCAGGCTGCGCGGACCGTCGAGCAGGCCCAGGCCGCGCAGGTCGGCGTCGCTCAGGCGCGCGTGGCGATAGCGCCCGTCCAGCTCATTGACGAAAGCTTTCAGGCCGGGCTCATCCAGATGCGGCACCAGAATCGCGCCCTGTTCGTCCTTGAGGAAACTGCCGTCTTCCTGGGTGATCGGCGTGCCTTCGGCGGTGCCGACGCCGATCATCAGCAGTTGGGTAGATTTGCCGCTCAGTGCCTGGCGGATGCCCTGGCGTTCGAGTTCGCTCAAGGACGAGCCGATCAACAGAATCCGGCCGTCGCCCAGGGCCGCTTGCTCCAGCAGGTTCAGCGCTTTAATCACCGCCAGATCGGCGCGATGGCCGGCTTCGGGCATCAGCGACGGCTTGAGCGCGTCCAGCAGGTTGCGGCTGGTGGACAGGTCGTCCGACAGCGGCACCAGGGTGTGGGCGCTGCCGGCATAGACGACGATGGCGGTCTGCGCATCGCTGCGAACCTGCAGCAGGTCCAGCAGCTTGCGCCGGGCCTGTTCCAGACGATTGGGCGGGACGTCGGTGGCGAGCATTTCCGGGGTCAATTCCAGGATCGCCACCAGCGAGTCGGCGGGTTTCTGGCTTTGCTGCTCGACACGCTCCCAGCTTGGTCCCAGCAGCGCGAGTATGGTCAGCAGCCATGCCACGCCCAGCGCGACCCACGGCAGTTTGCTGCCGCGACCGTTGCCACCGCTGAGCAGCACACCATGAAAGGCCGGCGGCAGAATCATCTGCCAGCGCCCGGCGCGTTTCTGCCGATGCCAGAGTTGCCACAGCAGCCAGCCTAGCAGCGGCAACAACAGCAGCCACCAGGGGCGGAACCAGAAAGGCCAAAGCGCGCTCATCGGCGTCTCCGCAGGCGCAGGCGTTTGAGTCGCTGGCGCCAGTCAGGCAGTTGCGTTTGCAAAAACAGATCCTTGGTCATCAGGCGTTGCAGCGGGTTGTCCGGCCACAGCTCGCGGGCCACCAGCAACATGCTCAAGATCAGCGCCATCGCCAGCGGCCACTGATACAGCGCCTGAGCCGGGCGCGCCTGGGTCGGTTGTTGGGTCACCGGTTCCAGCTGGTCGAGGGTGTCCTTGATCGCTTGCAGTTCTTCGCCGTCGTGGGCGCGGAAGTATTGGCCACCGGTAACTTCGGCAATCGCCTTGAGGGACGGCTCGTCCAGGTCCAGGCTCGGGTTGACGCCGAGGAAACCCAGGGTGCCGCTTTGCTCAGGGTCGGCACCGATGCCGATCGGGTAGATCTTCACGCCTTCCCGGGCGGCCAGGCGCGCGGCGGTGAGCGGGTCGATTTCGCCGCCATTGTTGGCACCGTCGGTGACCAGGATCAGTACCCGGCTCTGGGCGGGGCGCAGTCGCAGGCGTTTGAGGGCCAGACCGATGGCGTCGCCGATGGCGGTGTTCTTGCCGGCAATGCCGATGCGCGCTTCATCGAGCCAGACCCGCACGGTGTGGCGGTCGAAGGTCAGCGGTGCCTGCAGATAGGCCTGGCTGCCGAACAGGATCAGGCCGACCCGGTCGCCATCACGGTGTTCGAGGAAATCGCCGAGCAGGTGCTGGACCAGCGCCAGGCGACTGACGTCCTCGTCCTGCCACTGCATGTCGGGAAAATCCATGGAGCCGGACACGTCTACGGCGACCAGCAGATCGCGGCCACTGGCGGCAATCGGCAATGGTTCACCGAGCCATTGCGGGCGCGCGGCGGCGGTCAGCAGCATCAGCCACAACAGCAGGAATGGCGCCTGTTGCCGCCAGGCCGGCAGGTTGGCGCGGGCACGGCGCCGGGCCAGTCCTTCGAGGTCGTTGAGGAAGCTGACTTTGAGCGCCGGCTCGCCGCTATCGGCCACCGGCAGCGCGATGCGCATCAGCCACGGCAAGGGCAGCAGCACGAAGATCCACGGCCAGGCGAACTCAAACATGTTTGCGAATCCAGGTGTCGACCGCCTGGGTCAGGCCGGCGATGGCCTTGTCGTCGAGTTTGCATTCGGGTTTGTAGGCGCCTTCGACCAGCACCATCCAGCGGGTCAGGCCGGCGGCCGGGCAGCGGTTGTCGAGGAAGGCCAGCCATTTGCGGCCGTTGAGGGTATGGCTCTGGCTATTGGGGTAATGGTTGCGGCACAGGCGCTTGAGCAGGCCGTTGAGCTGCTGCAGCCAGGCACCGGCGGGGGCGCCATCGTAGGGCTTGGGCATCAGCGCCAGTTCCGCCAGGGCGGCGATGCGTGCCGGGTCCAGCGGCTGTTCGGCACGCACGATGGGTTTCTTCTGCGCAATGAAGTGCCGCAGCTTCCACGCGGCGAAACCAATGACGGGGATCAGCAACAGCAGCAACCACCAGCCCGGTGCGGGCGGCCAGAAACCGATTGGCGGCGGGGAGATCAGCGGCTGCAGGTTTTCCAGTCCGTTCATCGACCTTTCCCCGGTTTCTGAGGGTTCAGGTACTCACGCAGTTGCTCGACCATTTCGCTCTGGGTGCTCAGCGGCATCATCAACACCCGCAGCTTTTGCGCCAGCAGTTCCCAACGGGCGATGCGTGCTTCGGCCTGGGCGCGGTAGGTCTGGCGCAGTTCGAAATTCAGGGTGTCGAGCTCCAGTTGTGCGCCGCGTTCGGCAAAACGCAGCAAGCCGGCGGCGGGCAGGGCGTGGTCCAGCGGGTCGGACAGCGGCAGTAACAACAGGTCGCAATGGCGGGACAGCAGGCTCAGCTGTTGCTCGGCGCTTTCGGTCAGGGCGCGCTCGTCGCAGATCACGATGACCAGACTGCCGGGGCGCGAAACTTCCCGGGCGCGGCGCAGGGCAATACCGAACGCATCGCGGTTCTCTTCGCTCTCGGTGTGCAGCGATTGATTGACCCGCACCAGTCGGTTGAGCAATTGCAGCAGACTCTGTTTGCTGCGCCGGGGCTTGATCTCGTAGTGCTCGTTGTCGCCGAAGACCAGGCCGCCGACCCGGTCGTTATGCCCCAACGCGGCCCAGCCGATGAGGCTTGCGGCCTGGGCGGCGAGCACCGATTTGAACATCAGCCCCGAACCGAAGAACAGCCGACGGCTCTGCTCGACCATGATGAAGATCGGCCGCTCGCGTTCCTCGTGGAACAGCTTGGTGTGGGGTTCCTGGGTCCGTGCAGTGACGCGCCAGTCGATAGTGCGCACGTCGTCGCCGGCCTGATAGACCCGCACCTGATCGAAGTCCACGCCACGCCCGCGCAGCTTGGAGTGGTGCAGGCCGATCAGCGGGCTGCGCTGGCTCGGCGTCGAGAACAGCTGCACTTCACGCACGCGGTGTCGCATCTCGATCATTTCGGCGAGGGTGATGCGGATACCGGGTTCCGGCGGCAGGGGCGCGTTCATCGGGGTCAAGCGACGGCTACGACGTCGAGAATCCGCTGGACCACGCGGTCCTGATCGATGCCAGCGGCTTCGGCTTCAAAGGAAAGAATGATGCGGTGGCGCAACACATCGAACAGCACCGCCTGGATGTCTTCGGGGCTGACGAAGTCGCGACCGGCCAGCCAGGCGTGGGCACGGGCGCAACGGTCGAGGGCGATGGAGCCGCGGGGGCTCGCGCCATAGGCGATCCACTCGGCCATTTCGGAGTCGAACTTGGCCGGGTTGCGGGTCGCCATCACCAGCTGCACCAGGTATTCCTCCACGGCATCGGCCATGTACAGACCGAGGATTTCCTTGCGCGCGGCGAAAATCGCCTGCTGGCTGACCCGGCGCTCGGGTTTGGTTTCGCCGTTCAAGGCTTCGCCACGGGCCTGCTGCAGGATCTTGCGTTCGACGGCGGCGTCCGGGAAGCCGATTTTTACGTGCAGCAGGAAGCGGTCGAGCTGGGCTTCGGGCAGGGGATAGGTGCCTTCCTGCTCGATGGGGTTTTGCGTGGCCATTACCAGGAACAGCGGCGACAGCTCGTAAGTGCTGCGCCCGACACTGACCTGGCGCTCGGCCATGGCCTCGAGCAACGCCGACTGAACCTTGGCCGGCGCCCGGTTGATTTCGTCCGCCAGCACCAGGTTGTGGAAGATCGGCCCTTGCTGGAACACGAAGCTGCCGGTTTCCGGACGATAGATTTCCGTGCCGGTGATGTCGGCTGGCAACAGGTCGGGGGTGAACTGGATGCGATGGAACTGGGCTTCGATGCCTTCGGCGAGTTCTTTGATGGCCTTGGTCTTGGCAAGGCCCGGAGCGCCCTCGACCAGCATATGGCCGTCGGCGAGCAGGGCGATGAGCAAGCGCTCGATGAGCTTTTCCTGGCCGAGAATCTGCGTTGAAAGAAAGGTTCGCAGCGCGAGAAGCGCTTCACGATGTTCCATCGATGACTGTTCCTGCAAAAAGGTACCCGAGGCCGTTTGGAAAACGCCGGGGCTGGGGGCGTTACTTTAATCCATCGCGGGGGGCGGCGACTAACGGCATTTTGGGGAAAGTGCGGGATGAAGGGGGAAATTGAGGGTAGTGGGGTCTCTGGTGGCCTCTTCGCGGGCAAGCCTCGCTCCTACAGGGCCTGGCGTTGGCACAAAAAAGCCCGAGCAATCACAACCCCTGTGGGAGCGGGCTTGCCCGCGAAGAGGCCGGCAAATCCAGCGTCGATGTCGCCTGACACTCCGCCTTCGCGAGCAAGCCCGCTCCCACAGGTCCCGCGCCAAGCCACAA
>NZ_JBSVXG010000170.1:0-12781 GCF_054070595.1 Pseudomonas sp. SDO55104_S430
GGACGCCTTCGCGGGCAAGCCTCGCTCCTACAGGGGAATGCGTTCCAAATGTGGGAGCGGGCTTGCTCGCGAAGGCGGTGTCTCATTCGACGAAGATGTTGAACCGGATGGCCTCTTCGCGAGCAAGCCCGCTCCCACAGGGGAATGCATCTCAAATGTGGGAGCGAGCCTGCTCGCGATGGGTTTATCAGACGCTGAGAAGCAAAAATTCACGCTCCCATGAACTGATCACCCGCTTGAAGTTCTCGTGCTCGGCGCGTTTGACCGCGACATACCCACGCACGAACTTGCTGCCCAGGTAGCGGCCGATGACGTCGCATTCTTCCATTTGGGTCAGGGCGTCTTCGATGGTGATCGGCAGGCGCAGGTTGCGGCGTTCATAGGCGCGGCCTTCCACCGCTGCACTCGGCTCGATGCCGTCGACCATGCCGATGTAACCGCACAAGAGGCTGGCGGCGATCGCCAGGTACGGGTTGGCGTCGGCTCCCGGCAGGCGGTTTTCCACGCGCATCGCTTCCGGGCCGGACGTCGGCACGCGCAGGCCTACGGTGCGGTTTTCCTCGCCCCATTCCACGTTTACCGGCGCCGAGGTGTCCGGGAGGAAACGGCGGAACGAGTTCACGTTGGGGGCGAACATCGGCAGCACCTTGGGGATGTACTTCTGCAAGCCGCCGATGTGCTGGCGGAACAGATCGCTCATCTTGCCGTCGGCATCGGCGAAGATCGGCTTGCCGGTGGCGATGTCCACCACGCTCTGGTGAATGTGCATGGCGCTGCCGGGCTCGTCGCCGATCGGCTTGGCCATGAAGGTTGCGGTCACGTTGTGCTTGAGCGCCGCTTCGCGCAGGGTACGCTTGAACACGGTGATCTGATCGGCAAGATCCAGCGCGTCGCCATGACGGAAATTGATTTCCATCTGCGCCGGGCCGTCTTCGTGGATCAGCGTATCGAGGTCCAGGCCCTGCAGTTCGCACCAGTCGTAGACATCTTCGAACAGCGGATCGAACTCGTTGGCAGCGTCGATGGAGAATGATTGGCGACCGCTTTCCGCGCGACCCGAACGGCCCAGCGGAGCTTTCAACGGCAAATCCGGGTCTTCGCAACGCTGGGTCAGGTAGAACTCCATTTCCGGCGCGACGATCGGCTTCCAGCCCTTGTCGGTGTACAGCTGCAGGACTTTCTTCAGCACGTTGCGCGGCGACAGTTCGATCGGGTTGCCGAACTTGTCGAAGGTGTCGTGAATCACGATTGCGGTCGGCTCGATGGCCCATGGAATCACGTACACCGCATCGGACACCGGCTTGCAGACCATGTCGATGTCGGCCGGGTCCAGCAGGTCGTAGTAGATGTCGTCGTCGACGAAGTCCCCGGTTACCGTTTGCAACAACACACTTTCCGGCAGGCGCATGCCTCGCTCATGCAGGAACTTGTTGGTGGGTGCGATTTTGCCGCGTGCAATGCCGGTCAGGTCACTGACGACGCACTCGACTTCGGTAATCTTGTGATCTTTCAGCCAAGTGAACAGCTGATCGAAAGGGGCATTCATAAAGACCTCGTTATTGGTTTTGTGAACGCGGGGGAAGGGTGATTTCATCTGTCAGGCGCTTCCCACATGACGCGTTGACGACTATCTTGGGCGAGGCTTCAGCTTCCATCTATCCACTTTAAGCAGGACAAAACGCACCAAAAGAGTGCGTAAGGTCACCCATGACAACGTGCAATTCACTGCAGGTTCAAGCGTTCAACACCGCCGATGTCGCCGAGCAGATCCGCGCCACACCAGGATGGGTCCAGCATTACCAACAGATGTCGCCTGGGCATTTCGCAGGCCAGGTGCGCTATCTGGATTTGCAGGGCGTGGAGATTTACGAAGAGTCGATGAACACGCGGGTCGAGCAGAATTTCAGCGCGCCGCCGGGTTCGCTGGCGTTCTGTTTCGACCGCAGCGACAACGCGCTCTACGTGCTCAATGAAGAAAGTCGCAACATCTGGATCACGCCGGAGAACTATCAGGAAATCGCCGTAGTGTTCGGTCCGCAGTTCGTCCAGCGTCATGCACTGGATGTCGCTCGCCTGGAAGGTCTGTTCCTGGCGCCGCTCAATTGCCAGCAGAACGGGTTGTTCAGCCGCTGGCTGAGCAGCACCCTGACGCAGCTGTCGCAAACCATCGACCCGCCGAGCCGCGAAGCCCTGACCGAGCAGTTGCTGGACGATTGCCTGTTCATCCTCGACAACGCCTGTGTTCGTCTGGACCAGGGCGCGTTGCAGCGCCGGGCAGGGGAGCGAGCGATCATGAAACGGGTGGGGGAATGGGCGGCGGATACGCCGGAAGAACAGCTGAACCTGCTGGAGCTGGCGCAGGTCGCCGGGGTTTCATTGCGCCAGTTGCAGCATGCGTTCAAGACCTACACCGGCATGGCCCCGACCCAGTGGCTGCGCCTGCGTCGACTCAACAGCGCCCGGCGTGAATTGCTCAGTCGCACGCCGACGCAAACCACCGTCGCCGAAGTGGCGATGCACTGGTCGTTCTGGCATCTGGGGCGGTTTTCCAGCAGCTACCGCGCGCTGTTCAAGGAGTTGCCCAGCGACACCCTGAAACGCGCGTGCACCGCACAAACTGCAGGGCGCGGGCGGCGTTAGAAGGTCGGCGGGGTGATCACCCAGATCACCACGGCGTCCACGTCACCGGGGTTGCCGTAGCGGTGCGGTTCCTGGCTGGAGAAGCTGAAGCTGTCACCTTCGTTGAGCTGGAAATAACGCTCGCCCACCCACAATTCGAACTGACCGGACAACAGGTAGCCGGCTTCTTCGCCTTCGTGGCTGTAGCTTTGCTGGCTGTAGGTGCCCGGCGGGAAACGCGAGTGGAGCATTTCCAGCTGGCGGTTCGGCGGCGGGGTCAGCAACTGATCGACGATGCCATCCTCGTAATGCACGCTCAGGCGACTGTTCTTGCGCACCACCACGCCATCGTCTTCGGGGTTGGTGTTGGCTTCACTGGCGAAGAACCACTGGATGGTCACGCCCAGGCTGCGGGCGATGTTGAACAGCGCCGGGATCGACGGGTAGGCGAGGTTGCGTTCCAGCTGGCTGATGTAGCCGGCGGTGAGTTCGCTCTGCTGCGCCAGCTCCGCCAGGGTCATGCCCCGACGCTTGCGCAGGCCGCGAATGCGCGTGCCGAGGAAATGCGGCTCGGTGCTGCCGGTGGACGGTGATGGGGTGGTGCTGTTACTCATAGTTGCGAACCTGCATCGTCTGTAGGAGCGAGCATGCTCGCGATGGTGGTCAACGATAATGTTGGCGGCCTGACACCCCGCGGTGCCTGTGCCTCCATCGCGAGCATGCTCGCTCCTACAGGGGGGCGATCATCTGAAGGCCCGGAGTATAAACAGCCTCAAAGCTCCCACGCGACTTTCAGCCCTTCATAAATCGCTTCTTCGGCGGTACGCGGTGCCAGGCAGTCGCCGATGCGGCGGAATTCCACCAGCCCCTTCAACTCATCCCCCAGCGTGTCGACCGGCTGATGCCCCTGGCACAGCACCAGGGTGTCGATGTGCTCCATCAACATCGCCTCGCCACTGGCGGTGTGTTGCAGGTAGACAGTGTTGTCGTCGCAACCGTACAGCCGCGCATAAGGCGTGATTGGAATGCCCAGTTTGTGCAGCTCGCCGGCCAGTTGATCGCGCACGTACAGCGGCAGGTTTTCCCCGCAGTGTGTGCCGTTGACCGCCAGTTGCACGTGATGCCCGGCGCGGGTCAGGCGTTCGGCGATGCCGGGGCCGATCCAGTCGCAGCGCCAGTCGACCACCACCACCGAACGGCCGATCTTCACCTCGTCGCGCAGCACCTGCCAGGCGTCCACCACCTGCAATTCGCCGCCGCGCTCGAAGTGTGGCCAGTAGGGTTCGGCACCGGTGGCGACAAGCACCATGTCCGGCTTTTCCTGCTCTACCAGCGCCCGGTCGACCCGAGTGTTGCGCACCACGCGCACGCCAGCGAGTTCCATTTCCCGTTGCAGGTTGGTGCTGGCACCGCCGAATTCGCTTCGGCGTGGCAGCAATTGCGCGAGCAGCACCTGGCCGCCCAGTTGCGAGCTGGCTTCGTACAACGTCACCTCATGCCCGCGTTGCGCCGCCACTGCAGCAGCCTTCATGCCGGCAGGGCCGCCGCCGGCGATCATGATGCGCTTGCGGGTTTTCGCCGGCTGGCGCTGGCTGAAGATCAGCTCGCGCCCGGTTTCCGGAGCCTGAATGCAGGAAATCGGCAGGCCTTTGTGGAAGTGCCCGATGCATGCCTGATTGCAGGCGATGCAGGCGCGCACGTCTTCGACGTGGCCGGTGTCGGTCTTGTTCGGCATCTGCGGGTCGCAGATCAGGGCGCGGGTCATGCCGCAAACATCGGCCTGGCCCCGGGCGATGATCAGCTCGGCTTCCTGGGGCTGGTTGATGCGCCCGGTGACGAACAGCGGAATGTCCAGGCTGGCTTTGAAAGTCCCGGCTTCCTTGGCCAGGTAGGCCGCCTCGATGGCCATCGGCGGCACGATGTGCACCGCGCCACCGAGGGACGCCGAGGTGCCGGCGACGATGTGCACGTAATCCACTTGCGTCTGCAGCAATTTCACCGCGGCCAGGGATTCGTCCTCGGTCAGGCCTTCCGGGTCGCGCTCGTCGGCGGAAATGCGCAGGCCGACGATGAAGTCTTCATCGGTGCTGGCGCGGATCGCCGCAATGATTTCCCGCAGGAAACGCAGGCGTTGTTCCAGCTCGCCGTTGTAGCCGTCGGTTCGGCGGTTGACCCGCGGATTGATGAACTGCGCGGGCAGATAACCGTGGCTGGCCACCACTTCCACGCCATCGATCCCGGCCTGATGCAGGCGCCGGGCCGCTGCGGCATAACCGGCGACGATCTCGTCGATCATGGCCTGATCCAGCGTACGCGGCATCACCCGGAAGCGCTCGTTCGGCACTGAGGATGCGGAGTAGGCCACCGCCAGCAAACCATCGCTGGACTCCATGATTTCCCGCCCCGGATGGAACACCTGGGACAGCACCACGGTGCCGTGGGCGTGGCAGGTTTCGGCGAGTTTGCGGTATCCATCGATGCACGCATCGTCGGTGGCCATCAGCACATGGGAGGTGTACCGCGCACTGTCATGCACGCCGGCCACCTGCAGCACGATCAGCCCGGCACCACCCTCGGCACGGGCCCGGTGATAGGCAATCAACTGTTCGTTGACCAGGTTGTCGGTGGGCATCGAGGTGTCGTGACCGCTGGACATGATGCGGTTTTTCAGGCGCTTGCCACGGATCTGCAAGGGTTCGAACAGGTGCGCGAAGGCAGGTGTCGAGGTGGACATGGTGCGGGTACTCCAGCGGGTTCAAGCCGAAAGACCGGGTTTTCGGCATTGTTATTATTGGTCTATATAAATTTACCCAAAGTAAAAAAATAACATAAATATTTACTGAAGGTGAAGTTTTACTCGCCGTTATCTCCGGTGAACAGCTCAGTGCGGCTGGACGGGCGTGGGGTTGCGCACGTACTGTCTGCACCTGCCGATCAGCCTGGAGACCCAAAACAATGAACGAGATCGCGACCCACCTGCCGCGCAGTGCCACGGAACAACGACTTCGCGAAGAGTTGGCGGCCTGTTATCGCCTGATTGCGCATTTCCGCATGACTGATCTGATCTTCACCCATATTTCGGTGCGTTTGCCGGGGCCGGAGCATCATTTCCTGATCAACCCTTATGGGCTGATGTTCGACGAAATCACCGCGTCGAATCTGGTGAAGATCGATTTGCAGGGAAGGGCGGTGGAGCCTTCGCCGTATCCGGTCAATCCTGCGGGGTTTGTGATTCACAGCGCGATTCACGGGGCTCGAGAGGATGCGCAATGTGTGTTGCATACCCACACCAAGGCCGGGTGTGCGGTGGCGGCGTTGAAGTGCGGGTTGTTGCCGGTGAATCAGATTTCCATGGAGTTTTATGGTCGGGTTGCGTACCACGACTATGAAGGTGTGGCGCTGGATTTGAGCGAGCAGCAGCGGTTGGTGGCGGACATCGGGGACAAGCCGGTGTTGATGTTGCGTAATCATGGATTGTTGACCGTGGGGGAGACGGTGAGTCAGGCGTTTTTGCGCATGTATTACCTGGAAAAGGCTTGTGAGATACAGCTGGCTGCGCAGGCGGCTGGGGAGTTGGTGTTGCCGTCGGCTGAGGTGTGTGAGCATACCGAGCGGCAGTTCAATGAACCGGGGCGGCCGTTGGAAGAGGGTGAGCTGAGTGATCCGGATGCGATGCAATTAGCTTGGGCGGCGATGTTGCGGTTGTTGGATCGCGTGGCGCCGGGGTATCGGGATTAAGTTGGGTTGATGGTTGGTTGGGCCGGCCTCTTCGCGGGCAAGCCTCGCTCCTACGGGATTCGATGTCGTTCACGAATTCGTGTGCCGCCACCGTCCACTGTAGGAGCGAGGCTTGCCCGCGAAGGCGGTGTTTCAGACAACACCTGTGCTCGGGTGTACTCGATGTTCGCTCTTGCTGTACAGTCGTTCAGCTCACCTTGAAATCCCGAGCCCCATGACTGAACCCAGGAGCATGTCGCCATGAATCAGGAAGCCCGTTTTTCCCGCATGGAACCGGAGGTACGCAAGGCCAATCTGATCGAGGCGACGTTGGTGTGCCTCAAGCGGCATGGCTTCCAGGGCGCTTCGATTCGCAAGATTTCCGCTGAGGCCGGGGTGTCGGTGGGGCTGATCAGCCATCACTATTCCGGCAAGGACGAACTCGTGGCTGAGGCCTACATGTCGATCACCAGCCGGGTCATGACCCTGCTGCGCGACGCCATGGAGCAGGCCGCTCCCAATGCCCGCGAGCGCCTGTCGGCGTTTTTCCGCGGTTCCTTCTCCGCCGAACTGCTCGATCCGCAACTGATCGACGCTTGGCTGGCGTTCTGGGGCGCGGTGAAAACCGCCGAGGCGATCAACAAGGCCCACGATGATTCCTACGGCGAGTACCGCGACATCTTGAGCAAGGTGCTGAAGGACCTTGCAGCGGAAGAGGACTGGGAAAACTTCGACGCCGATCTCGCCGCGATCAGCCTCAGCGCCCTGCTCGATGGCCTGTGGCTGGAGCTTGGCCTGAACCCCGGCACCTTCACCCCTGAGCAGGGCATCCTGATTTGCGAAGCCTGGGTCGATGGGCTTCAGGCCGGTGGCCGCCAGCGTTTCTGCGTGCAGACGAGCAGCTGTTGATCGACTGTTCAGCTATCGATACTCTCAAGCCTTGATGCAGCAAAACACTCTAATAAGAAATACGCCTTCGGGCCTGTGCAGGACACCCAGCAATGACTCCTCGGGTACTGATCGTCGATGACGATCCGCTGATTCGCGATCTGTTGCACGCCTACCTTTCCCAGGAAGGTTACGACGTTCATTGCGCCGCCACGGCGGAACTGGCCGAAACCTTCCTGGCCAGCCAGACCGTGGATCTGGTCATGCTCGACATCCGCTTGCCGGGCAAGGACGGCCTGACCCTGACCCGTGAACTGCGGGTGCGTTCGGAGGTGGGGATCATCCTGATCACCGGGCGCAACGATGAAATCGACCGCATCGTCGGCCTGGAATGCGGTGCCGACGACTACGTGATCAAGCCCCTCAACCCCCGCGAACTGGTGTCCCGGGCGAAGAATCTGATTCGCCGGGTGCGCCACGCGCAATCGCCACAACCTGTGGCCACGGTCGCCAAGCCGGTCAAGCAGTTTGCCGACTGGGCTCTGGACACCGATCGCCGCCGCCTGATCGATCCGGCCGGCGGCGAAACCCTGCTGACCCACGGCGAATACCAGCTGCTCAGCGTGTTCCTGCGCAACAGCGGCCACACCCTCAGTCGCGATCAATTGATGGACCAGATCCGCAACCGCGAATGGGTGCCCAACGATCGCTCCATCGACGTGCTGGTGGGCCGCTTGCGCCGCAAGCTGCACGACGATCCCGCCGAACCGCAATTGATCATCACCATCCATGGCGCCGGCTACCTGTTCACGGCCAGTCTGGCGGCGTGATGGCGGTGCGGCGACTGCTCTGGCTACTGCTGACGCTGGTCGCCAGCCAATGCGCCTTTACGGCAGAGAAAGTGCGCTACTGCGATTATCCGGTCTATCCGCCGATTTCCTGGAGCGACGGCAAGCAGGTTCGTGGCCTGGCGCCGAGCGTGGTGAAGAAACTGTTCGGCGAACTGGGCTACGAGGTCGAGATCGTGGTGCTGGGCAACTGGAAACGCTGCCTGCTCGATGCCGCCGAAGGCCGGGTCGACGTGGTGCTGGCCTACAGCAGTCCGGAGCGCGAGCGCAGCATGCTGTTTTCCACGGTGCCGGTGTTGCGCGAGGAGGTGGCGTTGTTCATCAATCGCCAGCGCCCGGTGAAATTCGAGAAACTCGAAGACCTGGCCCATTACCGCGGCGGCCTGCTGTTCGGTGAAAGCTACGGCCCGGAGTTCGATCGCATGGTGGCGCAGAACAACAACATCGAATGGGTCTCGGACAGTCGGCAGAACTTCGGCAAGCTGATTCGCGGACGCATCGACTTCATCACCCAGGAACGCCGCACCGGCCAGCTGTACGTGGAAAACCTGCCGGGCGCCCAGGACATCGTCGCCTTGCCCAATGCCCTGAGCGTCGACTATCTGCGGGTCGCGGTTTCCCGCCTTTCGCCGTTGGCTGCACACATGCCGCAGATCAACGAGCAATTGCAGCGCATGGCGGACGCCGGTGACATCGAGCGCCTGCTCGACGAGAGCGAAGTGACCTATCGCGACATGATCAATCTGCCGGCGAACGAGCGATGATCCGCGCCCGTCCCGGTGGTCTGTTGCGGCGCCTGCTGCTGTTTATTCTGTTGTTCAGCCTGTGCTTCACCGTGCTCGCCAGCAGCGTGCAGCTGTACATCGAGTATCGCCGGGAAATGCGCGACATCGACTCGCGCATGGAGGTGATCCGCGCTGGCTATCTGGCGAGCCTGGAGCGCAGCCTGTGGGATCTGAACCAGGAGCAGTTGAACGTGCAATTGCGCGGCCTGGTGGATTTTTCCGATGTGGCGCGGGTGCACCTGACCAGCGCCGATTACGATCTGGTGCACGGCAATCCGGACCCCATCGGGCCGTTGCGTATCGAGCGCTTTGCCCTGGATTACCAACCGCCATCCGGACCGTTGCGCCACCTTGGCGAGCTGGAAGTCAGCACCGACCTGGGCGCGGTATATCAACGCCTGTACGCGAGCGGCCTGACCAGCCTGTTGTGGATGGGCGCGTTTCTCTGTGGTCTCGCGGTGGCGCTGTCGGGTCTGTTCTATCGCCTGGTCACCCGTCATCTGAAAGTCATGGCCGAATTCGCTCGCAGTATTGCCGCCGGACGTTGGCATGAGCCTTTGCATCTGGGCAAGCGGCGCGGTGCACTGGAAGACGAAATCGACACCGTGGCCCACGCCCTGGACGACATGCGCCGGGCGATCCTCAGCGACATCGACCGCCGGGAAAGCGATCGCCTGGCCTTGCAGGACAACCGCGACGAACTGCAACGGATGGTCGAGCGACGCACCGCCAGCCTGATGCGCGCCAAAGAGGAAGCCGAAGCGGCCAACCACGCCAAGTCACGGTTCCTGGCGACCATGAGCCACGAGTTGCGCACGCCACTGAACGGCATTCTTGGTATGGCCGAACTGCTGCGCGGCGCCAGTCTGAACCCGCAGGACAGCAAGCGTCTGGACGCCCTGCACAAGGCCGGCGAAGGGCTGCTGAGCATCCTTAATGAAGTGCTGTTTTTCGCGAAACTGGAGGAGGGCGCGAGTCTGCCCGAGCCGGTGGACTTTTCGCTTCGCCAGTTGCTCGACGAAGTGCTGACCCTGCTCGAACCCAAGGCGCTCACCAACGAGACCATCCTTCTGTGCCGCGTCGATGAGCGGGTGGCGGCGCGTCATCACGGCGCCGAGCAATTTCTGCGGCAGATCCTCAGCAACCTGCTGGCCAACGCGATCAAATTCACCCAGGACGGCGAAGTCAGTGTCGAAGTGGCTTTGCTCGCGCAATCTGAAGGGCAGCATTTGCGGGTCAGCGTCACCGATAACGGCATCGGCATCACGCCCGAGATGCAGGCGAAGATTTTCGAGCGTTTCACCCAGGCCAGCGAAGAAATCGCCCAGCGCTTTGGCGGCACCGGCCTGGGGCTGGCGATCTGCAAACATCTGGTGGAATACATGGGCGGCAGCATCGGCGTCAGCAGTGAGGTCGGGCGCGGCAGTTGTTTCTGGTTCGAACTGACGTTGCAGGCGGCGGGCGAAGTCATCGATGAGGCGCCGGTCAGCACGCCGGGCGCGGCGCTGGACATTCTGGTGGTCGAGGATGTGGCGCTCAATCGCGAAGTGGCCGAGGGACTGCTCCAGCTCGATGGGCATCGGGTGTGGCTGGCCGAAGACGCGGAGCAGGCGTTGCAACAGTGCGCCGGTCAGGTGTTCGACCTGATTCTGCTGGATGTGCACCTGCCAGGCATGAGTGGTGTCGAGTTGTGCAGCCGGTTGCGCGCAAGCGTTGGGCCGAATCGCCGGACGCCAATGATTGCGCTGACCGCCAGCGTCCAGCCGGCGCTTGTTCGCAGTTATCTGGACGCGGGAATGGACGGTATCCTCGCCAAACCGCTGAAGCTCGAAAGCCTGCGCCAGGTGCTGGCGGGGCAGGCCACGGTCAAGGAGCCTCTGCAAGCGGGCGGGACCATGGACTGGCAGCTGCTGCAAACCCATCGCACCTTGCTCGGCGAGCAGAAAGTGCAAGGGTTGCTGACGGTGTTGCGAGACTCGATCCTGCAGCACCGCGAAGCGCTGAATGAAGCGATCGAGGCCGACGATTGCACGGAAGTCGCGCAACTGGCACATCGGTTGGCCGGTAGTGGCGATTCCCTTGGCTTTCGCGGGCTGGCCGAGGTGTTGAGAAGGCTGGAAAGCGCGGCGTTGGGCAACGATGGATCTGCGATCCGAGGGCTGGCACCGACCGTTCAGGCGCAGATTCAGCGGGCGTTGCAAATCCTCGAAGACCTGCTGCAACGCTGAAATACATTTTTGTTACAACCTTCTACAACTGCGAACTTTACGTTCAACGGCAACTTACATGGCTTTCCAATAATCGACGCAACCGCCGCAGCGCGGTCTTCGAAGCTTATTGGAGATAATAATAATGATCCGCCGTAAAGCTGCTCCTTCCCTGCGCCGTGACGTCCTGTCATGCGCCTCGCACCTCTCTGAATGTTGAGGTGCCGACAATGACCTCAAACACTGATCGTCAAGGCATCCACCTGACCCGCGCCCTGAAAAGCCGGCACATTTTCATGCTGTCTTTGGGCGGCGTCATCGGCACCGGGCTGTTCATGGGCTCGGGCGTGACCATCAATCAGGGCGGCCCGTTGGGCGCGATCCTGGCCTATCTTGTAGCCGGTTTCCTGATGTACCTGGTGATGGTCTGCCTGGGCGAACTGTCGGTGCAGATGCCGGTGTCCGGTTCGTTCCAGACCCACGCCACCAAATACATCGGCCCGGCGACCGGCTTCATGATCGGCTGGGTGTACTGGATGAGTTGGGCCACCACCGTGGGCCTCGAGTTCACTGCCGCCGGGATGCTCATGACCCGCTGGTTCCCGACGGTGCCGATCTGGTACTGGTCGGCGTTTTTCGTGGTGGTGCTGTTCGGTCTCAATGCCTTGGCGACCCGTGCGTTCGGCGAGGCTGAATACTGGTTCTCGGGGATCAAGGTGGCGGCGATTCTCGGGTTTATCGTGGTGGGTGTGCTGGTGATCTTCGGCGTGATGCCGCTGACCAGTGGCGCACCGGCGCCAATGGCCGACAATCTGATCGGCGATTCACTGTTCCCCAACGGCCTGTCGGCAGTGTTCGCAGTGATGATGACCGTGGTCTACGCCTTCCAGGGCTGCGAGATCATGGGCGTGGCGGCAGGTGAAACCGATCAGCCGGAAAAAAGCATTCCGCGTGCCGTGCGCAACGTGGTGTTCCGCGTGCTGATTTTCTACGTGCTGGCGATCATCGTGTTGTCGGCGATCGTACCGTGGCAGCAGGCGGGTTTGATGGAGAGTCCGTTCGTGCAGGTGTTCGACATGGTCGGCATTCCTTACGCCGCGGACCTGATGAACTTCGTGATCCTCACGGCGATCCTTTCGGTGGGCAACTCGGGACTGTATGCCTCGACACGCATCCTGTGGGCGATGTCGAAAACCGGCATGGCGCCGAAAAGCCTGTCGCCATTGAGCAAGCGCGGTGTGCCGTTGCGCGCCCTGAGCATCACCCTGTGCTTTGCCCTGGTGTCGCTGCTGACCAGCTTCGTTGCGGCGGACACGCTGTTCATGGTGCTGATGGCGGTGAGCGGCATGGCCGGCACCGTGACCTGGATTGTCATCGCCCTGGCGCAGTACAAATTCCGCAAGGCGTACCTGCGTGACGGCGGCAAACTCAGCGATCTGAAATACCGCGCCCCGTGGTTCCCGGTGTTGCCGCTGACGTGTATTGCACTGTGCTGCTCGCTGTTCGTGTTCCTGGCGCTGGACGAGACCCAACGGCCTTCGCTGTATTGGGGTTTTGGGTTTATTGTGCTGTGCTATGGCGTGTACTTCCTGTTCCATCGCAAGCGTGAAGCGGTGCTGGCGCCGAGCTTGCCGAGCGCCTGATTTTTCAAAACCCTGCATGACCCACTGTGGGAGCGAGCCTGCTCGCGATAGCGGTTCAACAGTCAACAGCGATG
>NZ_JBSVXG010000171.1:0-12735 GCF_054070595.1 Pseudomonas sp. SDO55104_S430
GGGATCTGCTGTGAACAGAATCAACTGTGGGAGCGAGCCTGCTCGCGATTGGCCGGTTCAGGCAACAAAACTTCAACCCTGCTGAAACATCTCCCTGGCCCGCTGCTCGATCTGCTCCTGGGTCAGATCTTCCTTGCGGCTCGCCAGAAACCACAAATGACCATAGGGATCCCGCAAGGTCCCCGAACGGTCGCCATAGAACTGATCCTTGACCTCCGACACCACAATGCCGCCAGCGGCAATCGCCTGTTGATAGGACTTGTCCACATCGTTCACATACAGATGCAAGCCCACCGACGGCGATTGATCGGGATTGCTCAACGGCCCCTGATCGCACGGCGTGCCGAGCATGATCGGGCAGTCGCCGATGCGCAGCTCGGCATGGCCGATACCGCCGTCGGGCATGGACAGGCGCATGACTTCGACGGCGCCGAAGGCCTTCTTGTAGAACTCGATGGCCTCGGCGGCTTTTGCGATGCCCAGGTATGGGGTGATGCTGTGATAACCCTCTGGAATCGGTTTGACGCTCATGACAGTTCTCCTTTCTTGTGAATAAACGATCGGGTCCAGCCGAACGGTTAAATATAGGAGCTGGCTATACCGTGCACAGTTGGCTGCGATCTTTTGATTTTGATCCTCTGCAGGCGTCGAGTTCACAAAAAAATCGCAGCCTGCGCCAGCCACATCGTCAAAGAAGCAGGTGATTATTTCGATTCCAGCAACTGCGCCCCAGGCCCTTGCTCTCCCAATACATCCCCGGAATTGCGCAACGGGCACGCCTCCATCGACAGACAACCGCAGCCAATGCAGCCATTGAGCCTGTCGCGCAGCAGAGTCAATTGCCGGATGCGCTCATCCAGATCCCGACTCCACTGCTCCGACAACAGCTTCCAGTCCGTCGCCGTCGGCGCGCGGTTGTCGGGCAAGTTCTTGAGCGCCTCGCCAATCTCCGCCAGGGGCACCCCCAGGCGCTGGGCGACCTTGATCAGCGCCACCCGCCGCAGCACCCCTCGTGGATATCGCCTCTGGTTGCCCTGATTGCGGCTGCTTTTGATCAAACCTTTGGATTCATAGAAATGCAGCGCCGTGACCGCCACACCGCTGCGCGCCGCCAGTTGGCCGACGGTGAGTTCCTTGTGCACTTGCTCCGGGCTGATCATTTGAAAAAAGCTCCTTGACCTCTAGTTAACTAGAGGTTTTAACCTGCACGCCTTCGGATCGCAAGATCCGTCCTACAGCAAGCGGGGGAGTGTTCATGCAAGCGCCGGAGAAAAATCGCAGTTTCACCCAGTTGATCGAATTCGAAATCGAACCCCATCAGCAATTGGCGCTGGTGACGGCGCTGTCGCAGCAGACCGAGCGCCTGGCCCAGCACTGCAGTGGCTTTCTGAGTGCCAGCATCCAGGCCAGCGACGATGGCCGGCGGGTGCTCAATTATCTGCAATGGCAAACCCGCGAGGCCGGGGAGGCCGCGTTCCAGGGCTTTGAAAGCGGCGAGCAGGATTTCTGGCAACTGATCCGCGCCCATCAGGCGAAGACCGTCACCTTCGGTTCATTCCAGGTGCTGCACAGCCTGGAACTCAGCCAGGACCGGGCGTTGCACTGCAATCTGGTGCTCTAGATCGAGAGCTGCATCAAACGCTCGCCCTGGACGTTTTCCAGCGGACGGCGCTTGTTCACCGCCAGTTCGCCGATCTTGATCAGGCGGGTGCGGGTCACGTTGCGGCTCAACCCCAGCAGCGCGGCGGTGTGCACCTGGTTGTAGTGGCTGAAGCGGTAGGCCGCCCGCAACAAGGCGTCTTCGACTTTCTCGTGCAAGGCGCCGGCCTGTTCTTCGAATAGCTTCTGGAAGGCCCGGTCGAGTAGTGCTTCGGCGCTGTCGTCGAGTTGCGGGTGAGCATCGTCCTGCCGTTCGATTCGCAGGTTCGACAGTCGCAGGTCATCACGCTCGATCACCCCGTTACGGCAAATCAACAAGGTGTGATGTATGACGTTTTCCAGTTCGCGGATGTTGCCCGGCCAGCTGTAGCTGCGCAGCTTCAGCTCGGCCTCCTTGCTCAGGGTGATCGCGCCGTAACCCAGGCGCTGGCTGTAGACGTCGATGAAATGGCGGGTCAGCGGCAGGATGTCCCCCGGACGATCGCGCAGCGGGCTGAGATCCAGGCTTACAACGTCGAGCCGGTAGTACAGGTCCTCGCGAAAATGTCCGGCGTTGATGGCTTTTTCCAGCTGCACATTGGTCGCCGCCAGCACCCGCACATTGATGGGAATACTCTTGCGCGAACCCAGACGCACCACTTCCCGTTCCTGCAACACCCGCAGCAACTTGACCTGGATGGCCATCGGCAAGTCGCCGATTTCATCGAGGAACAGGGTGCCGCCGTCCGCCTCTTCGAACCAGCCGGCCTTGGCACTCAGGGCGCCGGTGAACGCGCCTTTTTCATGGCCGAACAATTCGGCCTCCACCAGGGATTCGGAAAACGCGCCGCAATTGACCGCCACGAAGGGGCGATGGCGTCGGGCACTGAGGCTGTGGATATGTCGGGCGACCAGCTCCTTGCCGGTGCCGGTTTCGCCAATGATCAGCACGCTGGCTTCACTGGGCGCGATTTGTTGCAGGTGTGCCAGCAGGGCCTGGGATTGCGGGTCTTCGAACACCTGTGCGGTGGCGCGGATCGAAGTGGCCAGTGCGGGCGAGGGTGGTAGGGTCAGCAGTTGCATGGAGGCATGCTCCTTGTAAGGCAGGCTATGAATCCAGTGGGTCATGAGCCGATTTATAAAGTGTTGCTGTTATTCCGTAAAATAATATTAAAAACTATTTATAGGTCATAAAGAGATATGTCATTCGGGCATTAGAAAAACTTGATAGCGACTATCGAGAGTGATGATTTCTGCTCATCCGGAGACGCGGGTAGCCTGTGTTCATTGCCCAAAACCCAGATTGCCAGGACGCCAGACATGAAAACGCTGATCACCTCTTTCCTGCTGTTAAGCCTTTCCGTTCTCGCCGGATGTGCCACCCATGTCTCCCCGGAACTGCGGCCCTACACCGCTGAGGAAACCCGCGAACTGGCGATGGAAGCCTTGAATCGCCAGGGTTTGTCCTTCGATGAATACCACGCGAAAAAAGCCGAGTTGCTCGGTCAGCCACAGAAAACCTTCGGCTTCGACCAGCAGGGCGAGATGAATGCCGAGCGTGCTGTACAGCTGCACGGCCGCGCAAGCTGAACAAAAACTGTACCGATCGAACTTTTGCTCAACTGTCCATGGGTTTCCTCAAGGGTGTGCGATAGGGTCAATACCTGACCGACCCTGACGGACTGCCACCCATGACGCTCTCACTCGATCTGCTGCTGGGCTTCGCCCTGTTTGCCCTTGTCACCTCGATCACACCCGGTCCGAACAACACCATGTTGCTGGCATCCGGCGTGAATTTCGGGTTCAACCGCACCATTCCCCATATGCTCGGCATTTCCTGCGGCTTCTTCGCGCTGGTCGTGGCGGTCGGTTTCGGCCTGGGCGCGGTGTTCCAGACTTACCCGGTGCTCTACACCGTGCTGCGTTACGTCGGCGCTGTTTATCTGCTGTACCTGGCCTGGAAGATCGCCCATTCCGGACCGGTGTCCGACAGTCAGCAGAGTGAAGGCAAACCCATCAGCTACCTGGGTGCCGCCGCCTTTCAATGGGTCAACCCCAAGGCCTGGATCATGGCCATTGGCGCCATCAGCACTTACACGCCGATGCAGGGCTACTTCACCAACGTCATCGTGATTGCCGCGGTCTTCGCCCTGATCAACCTGCCGAGCGTCGGGCTCTGGGCCGCCTGCGGCACGCTGCTGCGCAATGTATTGAAGGATCGCCGCTGGTTGCGCGTGTTCAACTGGGGCATGGCGGCGCTGCTGGTGGCTTCGCTGTATCCGATCCTGCACGAAAGCTTTAGCTGACTCGCCGCTTCTTCCGGTTGCCCGATGCCTGTAAGCTGGCTTTTCAGGAGCGTACCTACGCACTTTTAATGAAGTTGGACTTCTTTAACGGCATCCGATCAGGTATTGGTAGCGTTCTGAATCCGCAACGCAGCTCACAAGGCTGCGTTTTGGCGTTTGCAGTCACGAGCCTCCTGACCCCGGAACACGCTCTGCGAGTCATATATGAATAAACGTCCGTTGTATTTCGACTACGCCGCCACCACGCCGGTGGATGAGCGAGTCATCAAGGTCATGGTCGAGTGTCTGGGCTTCAACGGCAATTTCGGCAATCCGGCCTCCAGCTCCCACGCATTCGGCCAGCAGGCCCGGCAGTCGGTCGAGCTGGCACGGCGGCAAGTCGCTGAACTGGTGGGCGCCACGCCCGAGCAGATCGTCTGGACCAGCGGCGCCACCGAATCCAACAACCTCGCCCTCAAGGGTGTCGTCCAGGCCCGCGGCGCAGCCGGCGGCCACATCATCACCAGCCAGATCGAACACAAGGCCGTCCTCGATACCGCCCGGCAATTGCAGGAAGCCGGTGTTGCGGTGACCTATCTGGTTCCGGACGCCGATGGCCTGATCACCCCGCAAGCGGTCAGCGAGGCGATGCGCGAAGACACCTTCCTGGTGTCGCTGATGCTGGTGAACAACGAACTGGGCACGGTCAACGACATTCCTGCGATCGGCCAGGTGGTGCGTGAGCGGCAGGCGCTGTTCCATGTCGACGCGGCCCAGGGTGCCGGCAAGGTGGCGATTGATCTGGCCGAATGGCCGGTGGATCTGATGTCCTTCTCCGCCCACAAACTCTACGGCCCCAAGGGAGTCGGCGCGCTGTATGTCGGCCCGCGAGCACAGCAGCGCGTGCTGGCGCAGATCCACGGCGGAGGCCACGAAGGCGGCTTGCGTTCCGGCACCCTGGCGACCCATCAGATCGTGGCCATGGGTGAGGCGTTCGCCCTGGCATCGGCGGCATTCGCTGAAGAAAAGACGCGGATCGTCGTGCTGCGCGAGCGTCTGCTCGATCAATTGCTCGGCATGCCGGGCGTGCGTCTCAACGGCAGCCCCGAGCAACGCATACCCCACACCCTGAGCCTGACGTTCAGCGAAGGCGAATTCAATTCGACAGCTTTGCTGGCTTCGATCGCGTTCTCCGCGACCTCGGCCTGCAATTCGGCGAGCAATACGCCTTCCCACGTGTTGCTGGCTTTGGGGCATGACGCCCGCTCGGCCGGTCGCACCATCCGCCTCAGCCTGGGACGGTTCACCACCGAGCAGGACATCGACCAGGCGGCACAACTGATTAAAGCGGCCTGCGCCAATGCTCCGGCATTCTGGCAGTAGGCGATAAAGGCCGACGTTGATCGGCTTTAAACAACAATGATGAGTGGTTAGCAGGAGTTACGATGAGTACGCAGTCTTCGATCAATGGATCGGTGCCCCAGCGCCTGGCGCAAACCCGTGAGCTGATGAGCCGGGAGGGCATTCACGCGCTTCTGGTGCCGTCGGCCGACCCGCACCTGTCCGAATACCTGCCGGGCTACTGGCAAGGGCGCCAGTGGTTGTCGGGCTTCCATGGCTCGGTCGGCACCCTGATCGTGACCCCGGATTTCGCCGGTGTCTGGGCCGACAGCCGTTACTGGGAACAGGCAACCAAGGAACTCAAGGGCAGCGGCATCGAGCTGGTCAAGCTGCAACCGGGTCAACCGAGCCCGCTGGACTGGCTGGCCGAGCAGACCCCTGAAGGCGGCGTGGTCGCAGTCGATGGCGCGGTGATGGCCGTGGCTTCGGCGCGTACACTGGGCAACAAGCTGGAGGAGCGCGGCGCGCGTCTGCGTACCGACATCGACCTGCTGAACGAAGTCTGGAGCGATCGCCCGACGCTGCCGAACGCGCCGCTCTATCAGCACAAGGCGCCGCAGGCCACCGTCAGCCGTGGCGAAAAACTCGCCAAGCTGCGCGAAACCCTGCAGGCAAAAGGTGCCGACTGGCATTTCATTGCCACCCTCGACGACATTGCCTGGCTGTTCAACCTGCGCGGTGGCGACGTGTCGTTCAACCCGGTGTTCGTGTCCTTCGCCTTGATCAGCCAGCAGCAGGCCACCCTGTTCGTTGCGCTGAGCAAGGTCGATGCCGAGCTGCGTGCGGCTCTGGAAAAGGATGGCGTGACGCTGCGTGATTACAGCGAAGTGGCCGCGGCACTGGCTGCGGTGCCTGGTGGGGCAAGCCTGCTGGTCGATCCGGCCCGTGTGACAGCTGGCCTGCTGGGCAATCTCGATAGTGGCGTGAAACTGGTCGAAGGTTTGAACCCGACCACCCTGGCCAAGTCGCAGAAGAGCCTGGCCGATGCCGAACACATTCGTCAGGCCATGGAGCAGGACGGCGCGGCACTCTGCGAATTCTTCACCTGGCTCGACTCGGCGATGGGCAATGAGCGCATCACCGAGCTGACCATCGACGAAAAACTCACCGCCGCACGCGAGCGTCGTCCGGATTATGTGTCGCTGAGCTTCAACACCATCGCCGCGTACAACGCCAACGGCGCTATGCCGCACTACCACGCCACCGAAGAAGAACACGCGGTGATCGAGGGTGACGGCCTGTTGCTGATCGACTCCGGCGGCCAGTACCTGGGCGGCACCACCGACATCACGCGGATGGTGGCGGTGGGTACCCCGACCGAAGAGCAGAAGCGCGATTGCACCCGCGTGCTCAAGGGCGTGATTGCCCTGTCCCGTGCACGGTTCCCCAAAGGCATCCTGTCGCCGCTGCTCGACGCCATCGCCCGTGCGCCGATCTGGGCCGAGAATGTCGACTACGGTCACGGCACCGGTCACGGCGTCGGCTACTTCCTCAACGTTCACGAAGGTCCGCAAGTGATCGCCTATCAGGCCGCGCCTGCGCCGCAAACCGCGATGCAGCCGGGCATGATCACCTCCATCGAACCGGGCACCTACCGTCCGGGCCGTTGGGGCGTGCGTATCGAGAACCTGGCGATGAACCGCGAGGCGGGCAGCAGCGAGTTCGGCGAGTTCCTGGAATTCGAAACCCTGACCCTGTGCCCGATCGACACCCGCTGCCTGATTCCGTCGCTGCTCAGCGAAGAGGAAAAGCAGTGGTTCAACGCCTACCACGCCGAAGTGCGTCAGCGTTTGAGCCCGTTGCTCGAAGGTGCGCCACTGGAGTGGTTGAACACTCGCACGGCCGCTATTTGATCGCTTGCAGTTCAGGCGCTGACTCCAGCGCCTGGCTCATGTAATCGACGAAGGCCCTGACCCTGGCGGATTGGCGACGATTCGCCGGGGACACGGCATAGATCGGCAGGGATTGCGCAACGTAGTCCTGCAGGATCGCAGTCACTCTTCCCGCCTTCAGGTCCTCGCTGAACAGCCACACCGGCGACAGCGATATTCCCAAACCTCCCAATACCATCTCGCGAATCGCTTCGGAGTTGTTACTTTGCGCGTTGCCCTTGATCCGCACTTCGTGGCCTTCGTACGTCCATAGATTCTGGGTGCTGAGCAGGTTGAACAGCAGGCAGTTGTGCTGGCTGAGTTCTTCAGGGGTTTGCGGCTGGCCGTGTTGTTTCAGGTATTGCGGTGCCGCGACGGTAACCCGGTGGGTAGTGCCGACATGACGGGCAATCAGGCCGCTGTCGTTCAGTGCGCCGATACGGAAGGTGACGTCCAGGCCTTCGCTGACCAGATCCTGATTCTGATCGCTCAGTTGCAGGTCGATCTGCACGTTTGGGTTTTGCTTGAGGAATTGCGCCAGGCGCGGGGCAATCTGCAATCGACCGAAGCTGACCGAGGAACCGATTTTTAGCGGTCCGGCGATGGACTCCCGGCCGGACTGGAAACTGTGCTCGGCGGCGTCCACTGCGGCAAGGATCTGCCGGCATTCGCTGTAATAGCGCTGGCCTTCATCGGTGAGGGATAGCTTGCGGGTGCTGCGGGCAATCAGCTTTCCGCCGAGTTGCGTTTCCAGCGCACGTAGCACCTTGCTGATGGTCGGCTGGCTGGTCTGCAATTCACGTGCGACGGCGGAAAAGCTGCCGCGTTCGACCACGCGCACGAAAACGGCCATTGCGTTGAGTTTATCCACAGCGTCTCTCATTCATGCCGGATGGGCATGTTCACTATAGCGATATGGCGTCTTATCGGCATGAGTCGGTTGGCGGAAGATCAGTCCTGACTCTTCTTCTGACAGGAAATATCGAAATGACTGACTCACTGCAAATGCGTGCGCTGATGGTTGATTCGGCCAATGCGCCTTTCCGTCTGGCTTCCATCGATCGTCCGGTGCTCGGGGCAGGGCAGGTGCTGGTAAGGATTGCGGCCAGTGGGGTGAACCCGCTGGACGGGAAGATCCGTGCGGGTCAGGCCGGTCATGCGCGTCAGCCTCTGCCTGCGGTGTTGGGTATGGATCTGGCGGGGACCGTGGAAGCTGTGGGCGCTGGCGTCGGTGGCTGGACGCCTGGCGATGAAGTCTACGCGATGGCCACGGGGATTGGCGGGGCCCAGGGTTCGCTGGCGGAGTACGCGGTCGTCGACGCGCGGTTGCTGGCTCGCAAACCGAACAATCTGAGCATGCGTGAAGCGGCGGGGTTGCCCCTGGTATTGATTACCGCGTGGGAAGGGCTGGTCGATCGGGCGCGGGTGCGGGCGGGGCAGAAGGTCTTGATACATGGCGGAGCGGGTGGTGTAGGTCACGTCGCCGTGCAGATCGCTCGCGCTTTCGGTGCCGAGGTGTTTGCCACGGGCTCGGCTCGAAGCCAGCGGATCATCGAGAGTCTGGGGGCTACCTTTATCGACTATGGCAAATCGTCAGTCGAGGACTATGTGGCTGAGCATACGGGCGGGGAGGGCTTCGATATCGTTTATGACACCGTGGGCGGCGAAACCCTGGATGCGTCTTTCAAGGCGGCGCGGGTTTATCACGGTCATGTAGTGAGTTGCCTGGGATGGGGGCAGCACAGCCTCGCGCCGCTGTCATTTCGCGGGGCGAGCTATTCCGGAGTCTTCACCTTGCTGCCGCTCCTGACCGGTGAAGGGCGTGAACATCATGGGGAAATACTGGGTGAGGCGTCGCGCCTGATCGAAGCCGGCAAGCTCAAACCGATTGTCGACTCGCGCCGGTTCACCCTGGAAAGCGCCGAGGCCGCCCATGAGCTGCTCAAGTCGGGAGCTGCACAAGGGCGGTTGGTCATCGAGATTTAACTCAGGGCCTGGCGAACGAATTCCAGGCGGTCCTGACCGAAGAACATTTCGTCTCCGACAAACATGCTGGGGGCACCGAAAACGCCGCGTTGAACGGCTCTTTCGGTGTTGTCCTTGAGCGCGGCCTTGATGTCCTCATCGGCTGTCAGGGCCAATGTTTCGTGGGGGTCGAAACCGTTGCGGGTCAGCACGGTCGCGACGGTTGCCGGGTCATCGAGACTTTGGCCTTCATCCCACAGGGCCTTGAACAGGCAATCGATAAAGGCGGCAAAACGCTCGGGATGGCGCAACTGGATACCGGTGACGGCGCGCATCAGCATCAGGGTGTTGATCGGGAAGTGCGGGCTGTACTTCAGCGTCACGCCATAGCGCCTGGCATAACGATCGAGGTCCTGAAGCATGTAGCGACCCTTGGCCGGGATGGTCGCCGGAGAGGCGTTGCCGGTCGCTTTGAATACACCGCCGAGCAGGATCGGGATGAAGACCAGCTGGCTGTCGGTTTGCTCGCAGATTTTCGGCAGCTGGGTGTACGCCAGGTAGGTGGCGGGGCTGCCCAGGTCAAAATAGAACTCCACTGTTTTGCTCATGGTCGATGCGCTCTGTTTATTGTTAGCTGTTTATTGTTGTAGAGGAGGGCTTACCAGCGTTCATTCCAGGGGCGCAGATCCAGCTCGAACGTCCAGGCGTCACGGGGCTGGTTGTGCAGGTACCAGTAATTCTCGGCAATGTGTTCAGGGTTGAGAATGCCGTCCTGATCCTTGGTCGCGTATTTTTCGGGAAAGGATTCCCGGATGAAGTCGGTATCGATGGCTCCGTCGACGACGACGTGCGCGACGTGAATATTCATCGGGCCCAATTCGCGGGCCATGCTTTGCGCCAAGGCGCGGATGCCGTGTTTGGCGCCGGCGAACGCGGCGAAACCGGCAGCTCCCCGCATGCCGGCGGTTGCACCGGTAAACAGGATCGTTCCACGTTGGCGCCGCGCCATGCGGATGGCCACTTCGCGGGCGTTGAGAAAACCCGAGAAGCAGGCCATTTCCCAGATCTTGAAATACTTGCGGGCGGTTTCTTCGAGGATGCTGCAGGGCACGTTAGCGCCGATGTTGAAGACAAATGCTTCGATGGGCCCAAACTCGTTTTCAATCTGCTCGATCAGGGCGACGACCTCTTCTTCCTTGCGGGCATCGCAGGCAAACCCATGGGCCTGGCCGCCACTGGCGCGGATGGTCTCGACCAGCGGCTGTAACTTGTCTGCGCTTCGACGAGTGACGCAGGCGACAAATCCTTCCTTGGCAAAGCGTTTGGCAATGGCGCCGCCGGTGGCATCACCTGCGCCGACGACCAGTACGACCTTCTTGTTATTCATGGGCAGATCCCTTTGGTAAACGATCGTTAACTAAACGAACGTTATGCTACGATTCGCGCAGCGTCAAGGTGGCCAATTCTGAGGGAAGGGCAATGCGATACTCGGTCAATCACAAGCTGGAAACCCGGGAAAAGCTGCTGCAAAGCAGCGCGGTGTCCGCCAAGAAGTCGGGTTTTTCCACGGTGGGTGTCGACGGCTTGATGAAGGCGATCGGCTTGAGTGGTGGGGCGTTCTACAGCCATTTTTCGTCCAAGGATGAACTGTTCGCTTCAATCGTCGAGCGTGAACTACGGCAGAGTCTGGAGCGATTGGGAGCTGATCGGGATCGCGAAAAGCTTGAGCGCTGCCTGAAACGTTATCTCAGCATGTCCCATGTCGAGCATCCGGAAAGCGGCTGTGCCTTGCCCGCACTGGGCGCCGAGATCGCTCGCTGCGATGAGGCGATTCGTCAGCAGGCGGAGCACTGGATTTGTCAGTTGCAGGAAAGTTGGGCGCAGGTGCTGGAGAGCGACAGCCTGGCCTGGGCCGTCCTGTCGCAATGCATCGGAGCGTTGGTGGTGGCACGGATGCTTGCCACACCAGAGCTTCAGCAAAGGGTGCTGAAGTCGAGTTACGATGAGATCGGTCGCCAGATTGCAGATCCGAACGCCTGACGGCCTCACATCATTTGCAGATGACAATCATGCTGCGGCTGGTATAGCCCGCCGGATTGAGACCGAAGGGGTAATCCCCCGGCTCCTCCACCCCATCCCCTGACTTCGCGATGACCTTGTATCCCTTGGGAGCGCAAGAATTGGCGGCACTGCTGTAGCACTTGTCCCAGGAGGACGAGAGGCCTGAGCAGTTGATGTGTAGCCCTTTCTTGCCGTGCTTGATCTGGGTCTTCGTGGTCGCCGCACAGCCCGCAACTGCAAGTACGGCGATCAGTATCAAAATTCGTTTCATTGCTTTCCTTGGTGCATTCCGGATCTGACGCCCGGTCTCGCAGTAATCGCTTTTCGTATGAAGCGTTCTGATATCCCTATCCTGAAAAGTCCATGTCTGACACTGGGTTGCGGGCCTAAACATGGCCTAATTGAACGGTAAATACCAGCACCTCTTCACATCTTGCGTTAATCCGCCGCAACGGCGGGCTTTGCGGCACTGCCCATGGTCATGGTTGCGCCGACAGAAGCCAGGATGATGCACAGGATAGCCATCCACTGTGACAGCGAGAGGTATTCATGAAGGAACAACAAACCTGACAGCGCGCCAAAGGCCGGCTCGATGCTCATCAGGGTGCCGAAGGTTCTGGCCGGCATGCGAGTGAGGGCGAGCATCTCCAGGGTGTAAGGCAGTGCCGTGGACAGGATGGCGACGCCGAGGGCGATCGGGAGCAGGGATGGCGTCAGCAGTGCGCTGCCGGCGTGGACAAAGCCGATCGGAGCGACGAAAAGCGCGGCAATCATCACGCCCAGCGCGGCGGTCTGAACGCCATGATCGGCGCCGGCTTTCTGACCGAAAAGAATGTACAACGCCCAGCAAACACCTGCGCCCAGTGCGTATCCCGCGCCCAGTGGATCGATGGCTGCCGTTGTCGCGCCTGTCGGGATCAGCAACAGCAGGCCGACAGCCGCCAGGGCAATCCATAGAAAGTCGATTGCCCTGCGGGATGCGTAGATGGCGACGGCCAGGGGACCGGTGAACTCCAAGGCTACCGCGATACCCAAGGGGATTGTTTGCAGGGACATATAGAAGAGGAAGTTCATTCCCCCCAGTGCCATGCCGTAGACGATGACCGTGCGCAGTGATTTGGCGGTTAGCTTGGCTCGCCACGGTCGCAGTATCAGCAGCATGATCACGCTGGCAAAGATCAGACGCAGGGTGGTGGTGCCCTGGGCGCCGATTACCGGGAACATGCTTTTGGCCAGGGAGGCACCGGACTGGATCGACGCCATGGCTATTAATAGCAGGCCTACCGAAAACAGGGTCGAGGCAAGGCTGCGAGGCTGATCATTCATTGAGAGGCATCGTCCGAAGTAGAGAGCTTGGTATATTAGTCTTGATTTTGTGCAATATACTGCGCAATCACTGCGGGCGCGTCTATATATAGCCGCTAATTTGTATTTGTTGATAGAAAGTTCAAATCAGTGCTTGACGGCAGATTTCAGATCTCTATAATTCGCCCCACTTCCGGCGCAGTCGAAAC
>NZ_JBSVXG010000172.1:0-12719 GCF_054070595.1 Pseudomonas sp. SDO55104_S430
CAACACGCTGGCGCCCTGATAACGCTCGGCATTGAGGACGAAGTCCTTGTTCAGCCGGCGCTTGGAGTTGTCCTGGTAAGGCTGGCCCACGTCCAGGTAACGCCATTCGTCGAACAGGTTCGGGCCGAAACCGGTGCGCTTGATCGATTTCAGGAATTGCTTCGGGATGATCTGGTCGGTGTCGACGTTGGCACGATCCAGAGGCGCGACAAGTCCAGTGTGCTGGGTAAAAGCTTTCATGCTGCGCTCCTCAGATCAAATCGCGGACGTCGATGAAACGACCGTTCACTGCCGCGGCGGCGGCCATGGCCGGGCTGACGAGGTGGGTACGACCACCGGCGCCCTGACGGCCTTCGAAGTTACGGTTGGACGTCGAGGCGCAATGCTCGCCGGACTCCAAACGGTCCGGGTTCATCGCCAGGCACATCGAGCAACCCGGCTCACGCCATTCGAAACCGGCTTCGAGGAAAATCTTGTCCAGGCCTTCGGATTCCGCCTGAGCCTTCACCAGACCCGAGCCCGGCACGACGATGGCCTGCTTGATGGTCGAGGCCACTTTGCGGCCCTTGGCGATGACTGCGGCAGCGCGCAGGTCTTCGATCCGCGAGTTGGTGCAGGAACCGATGAATACGCGGTCCAACTGAATGTCGGTGATCGCCTGATTGGCGCTCAAACCCATGTACTTCAAGGCGCGCTCGATGGAACCGCGCTTGACCAGATCGGTTTCCTTGGCAGGATCCGGCACGTTCTGATCCACAGCCAGGACCATCTCTGGCGAAGTGCCCCAGCTGACCTGCGGCTTGATCTGGGTCGCGTCGAGCTCAACCACGGTATCGAACACCGCATCGGCGTCGGAAACCAGATCTTTCCAGGCTTCAACCGCCAAATCCCACTCCGCACCTTTCGGCGCGAACGGACGGCCTTTCACGTATTCCACGGTTTTTTCGTCAGCCGCCACCAGACCCACGCGAGCGCCGGCCTCGATGGACATGTTGCAGATGGTCATGCGGCCTTCGACGGACAGGTCGCGAATCGCGCTGCCGGCGAATTCGATGGCATGGCCGTTACCGCCGGCGGTGCCGATCTTGCCGATCACGGCCAGGACAATGTCCTTGGCGGTCACGCCGAACGGCAATTTGCCTTCGACGGACACCAGCATGTTCTTCATTTTCTTGGCGACCAGGCACTGAGTGGCGAGCACGTGCTCGACCTCGGAAGTGCCAATACCGTGAGCCAGGGCGCCGAATGCGCCATGGGTCGAAGTGTGGGAGTCGCCGCAGACCACGGTCATGCCCGGCAAGGTCGCGCCCTGCTCAGGGCCGATGACGTGGACGATGCCCTGGCGGACGTCGTTCATCTTGAATTCGACGATGCCGTATTCATCGCAGTTGTCGTCGAGGGTCTGGACCTGCAGGCGCGAGACCTGGTCGGCAATGGCTTCGATGCCGCCCTTGCGCTCCGGAGTGGTCGGAACGTTGTGGTCCGGGGTCGCGATGTTGGCATCGATGCGCCATGGCTTGCGCCCGGCCAGACGCAGGCCTTCAAAGGCTTGCGGCGAAGTCACTTCGTGAATGATGTGACGATCGATGTAGATCAATGCAGAGCCATCGTCGCGCTGCTTGACCAAATGCGAATCCCAGAGCTTGTCGTAGAGCGTTTTGCCGGCCATCAGACGGTTTCCTCATCAGCTTGTTTCTATGCCCTGGGTCTTGAGAGATTCAATAACCCTTTGGCTTGTGAGGCTGATCCTATGGGGTTAGATTAAATAACTCAAATTCATATTTTTTATGCTTTGGATAACCAACTGGAATGCGATATGGACCTGGCCAACCTCAATGCCTTTATTGCCATCGCCGAGACGGGAAGCTTCTCCGGCGCCGGTGAACGCCTGCACCTGACCCAACCGGCGATCAGCAAGCGCATCGCCGGGCTGGAGCAGCAATTGAAGGTGCGCCTGTTCGACAGGCTGGGCCGTGAAGTGGGCCTGACCGAGGCCGGCCGCGCCCTGCTGCCCCGGGCCTACCAGATCCTCAACGTCCTTGATGATACGCGCCGTGCGCTGACCAACCTCACCGGCGAGGTGACCGGTCGTCTGACCCTGGCCACCAGTCACCACATTGGCCTGCATCGGCTGCCTCCTTTATTAAGGGAGTTCACTCGGCGTTATCCCGAGGTGGCTCTGGATATCCAGTTCCTGGATTCGGAAGTGGCCTATGAAGAGATCCTGCACGGCCGCGCCGAGCTGGCGGTGATCACCCTCGCGCCAGAGCCACACGCGCTGGTCGCGGCCACGCCGGTGTGGGACGACCCGCTGGATTTCGTGGTCGCCCCGGAGCATTCGCTGCTCAACAACGGTGCGATCAGCCTGTCGGACATCGCCGGGCATCCGGCGGTGTTTCCCGGCGGCAACACTTTTACCCATCACATTGTCCAGCGCCTGTTCGAGGCCCAGGGCCTGACGCCTAACATCGCCATGAGCACCAACTACCTGGAAACCATCAAGATGATGGTGTCCATCGGCCTTGCCTGGAGTGTCCTGCCGCGGACCATGCTCGATGATCAAGTGGCACGCGTACCTTTGCCGGGCATACAGCTCTCGCGCCAGCTAGGCTATATCCTGCACACGGAACGGACGCTGTCGAACGCTGCACGGGCCTTCATGGCCTTGCTGGATGCTCAGATCGATCTGCCAGGGACTCAAGGCTAACTTGTGCTACTCCTATAGAGCCGCGAAATCCTGTACAAACGCCCACTTCAGTACAAGGCTTGCCAATGCCGAAATCTGTTGACCGTATTCCGCCCATGCCGCGCATCCAGGCACTCGACCCCAAACGCTCCGAGCAGAGCTGGGAAAGTGCCCCGCAACTGCTGGCTGCCCTGAACGGCGCACGTTTGGGCGCGTGGTATTGGGATATCGAGCGCGGTCAGATCAGTTGGTCACGGGGTACGCAGGCACTGTTCGGTTTCGACCCACGCCAGCCGTTGCCTGCGGATCTGGAATACCTCGATTTGCTGCCCCCCGAAGACCGGGCCAAAACCGTTCGTGCCTTCCACGCAGTGATCGCCGGCGCGCCGCTGGAACAGGCAATGCATCACCGCATCCGCTGGCCCGACGGCAGCCTGCACTGGCTGGAAATCAACGGCAGCCTGCTGCCGGACAAGAACGGCCGACCCCGAATGATCGGGGTGATTCGTGAAATCACCCACCAGCGCCAGCGCGAACAGGCGCTGAGCAGCTCGGAAAAGCGTTTCGCCACGCTGTTTCACCTGTGTCCGAACATGGTCCTGCTGACCCGCCAGGACGACGGTCTGATCACCGAAGCCAACCAGTACTTCGAAAGCCTGTTCGGCTGGCCGGTTCAGGAGGCCATCGGTCGTACCACCCTGGAACTGGGCCTGTGGGTGCACCCCGAACAGCGCGCGGCACTGGTCACGGCCACCAAGGCCAAGGGCGATCTGATCAGCATGGAAGTGCAATTGCGCGCCAGCAACGGGCAGATTCACGACGGCATCCTCAGTGCGCAAAATGTTGAACTCGAAGGCCAGCCCTATCTGCTGAGTACTTTTCTCGACACCACTGAACGCAAGGCCGCCGAACAGGCCCTCAAAGACAGCCAGGAACGCCTCGACCTGGCTCTGGATTCGGCGCAACTGGGCACCTGGGACTGGCACATTCCCAGCGGCATGCTCTACGGCTCGGCTCGCGCGGCGCAATTGCACGGGCTGGAAGCCAAACCTTTCCATGAATCGTTCGAAGAGTTCTTCGAAGGTGTGCCCGGCAACGAACGCGACACCATGCGCGACGCCTACCGCAGCCTGCGCGAAGGCCCGGCGGGCAACTACCAGCTGACCTATCGCGTGCAACTGCCCGATGGCAGCATCCGCTATCTGGAAAGCCGCGCCCGGCTGTACCGCGATGAAAACGGCCTGCCGCTGCGCATGGCCGGCACCCTGCTCGATATCACCGACCAGGTAGAGCGCGAGCAACGTCTGGTGGCGTCCGAAGAAAAGTTCGCCACCCTGTTCCAGGTCAGCCCGGACCCGATCTGCGTGACGCGCCAGGACACCGGCCAGTTCATCGAAATCAACTCCAGCTTCACCCAGACTTTCGGCTGGACCACCTACGACGTGATCGGCCGCAACGCGGACGAGATCGGCCTGTGGGACGCCTCGGCGAAAAGCCTGCAACGCATCGAACAGGTGATTCGCGAACAGGCGCTGAACAACGTGGCGATCATCGTCCAACACAAGGACGGACATTTGCTGACCTGCGTGATTTCCAGCCGGCAGATCAGCGTCGGCGACCAGCCATGCGTCGTCACCACCCTGCGCGACATCACCCAGCAGCAACGTTCGGAAGCGGCGCTCAAGGCCAGTGAGGAGAAGTTCGCCAAGGCATTCCACTCCAGCCCTGACGCCATCACCATCACCGAACGCGACACCGGGCGCTATCTGGAGGTCAACGACGGCTTCTGCCGCCTGACCGGCTACCGCGCCGACGAGGTGATCGGGCGCACGGTGTATCAAGTGGGGATCTGGGCCGAGGAGAAACAGCGTTCGGCGCTGCTGGCGGAATTGCAGATCAAGGGCCGGGTTCATCACCTGGAAATGCTGGGGCGTAACAAGCGCGGCGATCTCCTGACGGTGGAAGTCTCGGTAGAGCCGATCACCCTCAATGAAACCGCGTGCCTGTTGCTGACAGCCCGGGATGTCAGCCTGCTGAAGAACGCCGAGGCGCAGATTCGCCATCTGGCCTATCACGACCCGCTGACCAACCTGCCCAACCGTGCGCTGCTGATGGATCGCCTGAGCCAGCAGATCGCCCTGCTCAAGCGCCACAATTTGCGCGGCGCGCTGATGTTCCTCGACCTGGACCACTTCAAGCACATCAACGACTCCCTCGGTCATCCGGTGGGCGATACGGTGCTGAAGATCATCACCGCGCGCCTGGAAGCCAGCGTGCGCATGGAAGACACCGTCGCGCGCCTTGGTGGTGACGAATTCGTGGTGCTGCTCAGCGGGCTGGAAGGTTCGCGCAACGATGTCAGCCTCCAGGTTCTGGAATTGGCCGACACCTTGCGCGAATTGCTGTCCGAACCGATGTTCCTCGACGGTCAGCGCCTGCAGGTGACGCCGAGTATCGGCATCGCGTTGATTCCCGATCACGGCTCCACGCCGACTGATTTACTCAAGCGCGCCGACATTGCGCTGTATCGGGCCAAAGACTCGGGACGCAACACCGCGCAGATGTACCACAACACCATGCAAAAGGCCGCGAGCGAGCGGCTGCGCATGGAGACCGACCTGCGCCTGGCGCTGTCACGGGGCGAGTTTCGCGTGCATTACCAACCGCAACTCGATGCCCGGCAGAACCGTATCGTCGGGGCCGAGGCACTGGTGCGCTGGACACATCCGGAACTCGGCGCACAGTCGCCCACCGAGTTCATCAAGGTGCTGGAGGACAGCGGCTTGATCCTGGAGGTCGGCACCTGGATCGTCGATGAGGCCTGCCAGGCATTCAGGCACCTGATCGCCAACGGACTGGTGGACCCCCATGATTTCAGCCTGTGCGTGAACATCAGCCCTCGGCAGTTCCGCCAGAACGATTTCGTCGAGCACATAGAAGAAAGCCTGGCCCATTACGGTCTGCCCAGTTCGATGCTGAAGCTGGAAATTACTGAAGGCATCGTCATTCAGAATCTTGAAGACACCATCAGCAAGATGCGCCGCCTGAAGAAACTCGGGGTGAGTTTTGCGATGGATGACTTCGGGACTGGATATTCCTCTCTGACCTACCTCAAACGCCTGCCGGTGGACACGCTGAAGATCGACCAGTCGTTCATCCGTGACGCTACCACCGACCCCAACGACGCCGAAATCATCCGCGCCATCGTCGCCATGGCCCGCAGCCTGGAATTGAAGGTGATTGCCGAAGGCGTGGAAACGCCTGAGCAGCTGGAGTTTTTGCAGGGGCTGGGGTGTCATTTTTATCAGGGGTATCTGCATAGCCAGCCGTTGCCGGTCGAGGAATTCCAGAAGCTGTTGCAATAGCCCCGATACACCTCTCCCCCTGTAGGAGAGAGTTCACTCGCGATGCACTACAGAACACCGCGGGGAATCAGACTCCCCGCGTCATCGTTGACGTCCATCGCGAGCGTGCTCGCTCCTACAGAGTGCCCGGTTTTCATACCTGTGTATGAACTTGCTGACCCTCTGTACAAGTGACGCCACGCCAGCCGCGCCGTACATTGGCGCCACGCATTCGGCAGGCGGCCTTGCACTCCGCCCCGCCGAAGAATGATCGACGGCAGCCGATCATTCTCCTGTGCAACGCCCCGGCTCCTCTTCCCGATCACAGGGCCGGGTTTTCTGCGCCCGCATACTCGTTATGCGGGCGCTTTTTTTTTGATATTGAGGTGATCCATGGGTGAATACCGCAAGTTATGGTGGTCGCTGATTGGCGTCCTCGGCGTGACCTTCTGCCTGCTGGGCTGGTTCGGTCACGAAATCTATCGACAGGCCCCGCCGATCCCCGAGCAGGTGCAAAGCGCCGACGGCACCACCCTGTTCCGCTCCGCCGACATCCTCGACGGGCAAACCGTCTGGCAGAGTATCGGTGGCATGCAGCTGGGCTCCATCTGGGGCCACGGCGCCTACCAGGCTCCGGACTGGACCGCCGACTGGCTGCACCGCGAACTGCTCGCCTGGCTCGACCTGGCCGCACAGCAAAACTACGGCAAGTCATACCAGCAAATCGATGACGACCAGCAAGCCCTGCTTCGTCATCAGCTCAAGCGTGAATACCGCGGCAACAAGTCGGTCAACGGCACACTGGTACTCAGCGAGCGCCGCATCCAGGCCATCGCGCAAACCGCCGCCTATTACCACGCCCTGTTCGGCAACGACGCTTCGCTACACCACAGCCGCGAAAGCTTCGCCATGAAGGAAAACACCCTGCCCGACGCCACCCGGCGCCAGCAGCTGACGCAGTTTTTCTTCTGGACCGCCTGGGCGGCCGCCACCGAGCGTGACGGCCAGACGGCAACCTACACCAACAACTGGCCCCATGAACCGCTGATCGACAACCACCCGACCGCCGAAAACATGGTCTGGTCCATTATCAGCATTGTCGTGTTGCTGGCGGGGATCGGTTTCCTGGTCTGGGGCTGGGCGTTTCTGCGTAATCACGAAGAAGGCGAACCCAAGGCTCCCTCGCAGGACCCTCTGAGCCTGATCAGACTCACCCCTTCGCAAAAAGCCCTGGGCAAATACCTGCTGCTGGTCGGCGCGCTGTTCGGCTTCCAGGTACTGATGGGCGGCGTGACTGCGCACTACACGGTCGAAGGCCAGGACTTCTATGGCCTGCCCCTGTCGAAGTGGTTTCCCTATTCGCTGACCCGCACCTGGCATCTGCAGAGTGCGATGTTCTGGATCGCCACCGGCTTCCTCGCGGCGGGGTTGTTTCTCGCACCGTTTATCAACGGTGGCAAGGACCCGAAATGGCAGAAGCTGGGCGTGGACATTCTGTTCTGGGCCCTGGTGCTGGTGGTCGTCGGTTCCTATGCCGGCAACTTCCTCGCCATCGCGCAACTGATGCCCCACGAGTGGAGCTTCTGGCTCGGCCATCAGGGTTATGAGTACGTGGACCTGGGCCGTCTTTGGCAGATCGCCAAATTCGCCGGGATCGTGTTCTGGCTGGTCCTGATGCTGCGCGCGATGCTGCCCGCCCTGCGCCAGCCCGGCGACAAAAACCTGCTGGCGCTGCTGGCCTGCTCGGTGATTGCGATCGGCCTGTTCTACGGAGCCGGCCTGTTCTATGGCGAGCGCACCAACCTGTCGGTGATGGAGTACTGGCGCTGGTGGGTGGTGCATCTGTGGGTCGAAGGCTTCTTCGAGGTTTTCGCCACCACGGCGCTGGCGTTCATCTTCACCAGCATGGGCCTGGTGTCCAAGCGCCTGGCCACCACCGCGACCCTGGGTTCGGCTTCGCTGTTCATGCTCGGCGGTGTACCCGGCACCTTCCACCACATCTATTTCTCCGGCACCACCACACCGGTGATGGCGGTGGGCGCCACCTTCAGTGCCCTGGAAGTGGTGCCGCTGATTCTGCTGGGCTATGAAGCCTGGGAAAACTGGCGGCTCAAGGAACGTGCGGCGTGGATGGCGCGGATTCGCTGGCCATTGCAGTTCTTCATCGCCACCGCGTTCTGGAACATGCTTGGCGCCGGGGTCTTCGGCTTCCTGATCAACCCGCCGATTTCGCTGTATTACATCCAGGGCCTCAACACCACGCCGCTGCACGCCCACGCCGCGCTGTTCGGGGTGTATGGCTCGCTGGCACTGGGTTTCAGCCTCTTGATCCTGCGCTACCTGCGGCCGAACCTGCAGTTCAACGATCGCCTGATGAGCACCGGCTTCTGGTGGCTCAACGGCGGCCTGATGCTGATGATCGTCACCAGCCTGCTGCCGATCGGCATCCTGCAGTTCTACGCCAGCGCCAGCCAGGGCCTGTGGTATGCCCGCAGTGAGGAATTCATGCAGCAGGATTTGCTGCAAACTCTGCGCTGGGTGCGCACCTTCGGCGACATCGTGTTCCTGGTCGGCGCGTTTGCGGTGATCTGGCAAATCGCTGGCGGACTGCTGTTTTCGTCCCGTCATCCGCGTACGGTGGATGCACTGGACATCGGCGGACAACGCTAAATCACAGACACAAAAAAGGGCGCCATTGGCGCCCTTTTTTACTGTCCGGCTTAGTGTTGCAGCGCCGGCTTTTGCGCCCCGTTGATCGGGATGCGCTTGGCTTTCGCTTCTTCCGGGATCACACGCAACAGGTCGATGCTCAACAGGCCGTTGCTCAGGCCTGCGGCCTTGATTTCGATGTGGTCCGCCAGACGGAAGGACAGCTTGAAGGCTCGCTGGGCGATGCCTTGATGCAGGAAGGTCACGTCTTCGCTCGCATCACGCTTGCCGCCACTGATGGTCAGCACGCCCTTCTCCACTTGCAGTTCCAGGTCTTCTTCCTGGAAACCGGCTGCCGCCACGACGATGCGATATTGGTCGTCACCGTGCTTTTCGACGTTGTAGGGAGGATAGGTGCTGCCAGGTTCGTTGCGCAGGGCGGTTTCGAACAGGTCGTTGAAACGGTCGAAGCCCACCGAGGAACGGAACAGAGGCGCCAGGGAAAATGCAGTAGTCATGGTTCAAATCTCCTGAAAACAATCAGCAAGGTTTTTGTCGCCGCGACCCGAATTCGGCATCGCGTAACCCTTAGATAGGGACCGCTGATTGCATTTCAAGAGATTTTTTGCAGATTTTTTTCAGGCCGCTTGCGCTACCGGCAAACCGAGCAAACGCGAAACCTGATCCAGCTCGGTCTCGCGACGCAGGACGTTGAACAGCTCAACAGCCTCTGGATAATTGCGGGTCAGCATCGCCAGCCACTGCTTCAGACGGCCCGGCGCCTGACGCGGGGTCATCTGCGCCACGGCCTGCAACCAGAAGTCCTGGAGCAGTGGCAGCAGCTCGGCCCAGGTCATCTCGACCACCTCTTCACCGGCCCGCGCCGCGGCGATTTGCCGGGCCAGGTCCGGACGCGACACCAGGCCGCGACCGAGCATGATGTCTTCCACGCCGCTGATCTCACGGCAACGACGCCAGTCCTCGACGCTCCAGATATCGCCATTGGCGAACACCGGCACCTTGACCACGTCCTGCACCCGCGGAATCCACTCCCAATGCGCCGGCGGCTTATAGCCGTCGGTCTTGGTCCGCGCGTGAACCACAATGTGCTCCGCCCCACCTTCGGCCAGCGCCGTTGCGCAAACCAGCGAACCGTCCGGGCTGTCGAAACCCAGGCGCATCTTGGCCGTCACCGGAATATGAGCCGGCACGGCACGCCGGACGTGCTCGACAATCTGGTTCAATAACTCCGGCTCCTTGAGCAGCACCGCGCCGCCCCGGGACTTGTTCACCGTCTTGGCCGGGCAGCCGAAGTTGAGGTCAATCACCTCGGACCCCAGCTCACAAGCCAGCGCAGCGTTTTCCGCCAGGCATACCGGATCCGAACCGAGCAGTTGCACACGCAGCGGCACGCCGGAAGCGGTGCGGGCACCGTTCAGCAATTCAGGACCAAACTTGTGGAAATAGGCAGGCGTGAGCAACTGATCGTTGATCCGAATGAACTCGGTCACGCACCAATCGATACCGCCCACCCGGGTCAGCACGTCGCGCAGGATGTTGTCGACCAACCCCTCCATGGGTGCCAGAGCAATTTGCATGGAAAACACACTCAACGAAAAACGGCGGGCAGTTTACTGGTTTTCAGGGGGGAACGTGTAAAAGCAGTGCGCGAACCGTGTAGGAGCTGACGAGTGAAACGAGGCTGCGAGCTTTTGATCTTTTTAGAACAAGATCGTCGGTACATTCGCGAAATCAGGTTGCCTGTGAGGCCGCCTTCGCGAGCAAGCCCGCTCCCACAGTGGTTCTGTGTACATCAGTGAAATCAGGGCGTGTGTCAGGCCGCCATCGCTGGCAAGCCAGCTCCCACAGGTTCGGTGGTGGAAACAAAACCTGTGGACACAGCGGGGCATATATCAGGCCGGGAGTTGGAGCGCCGGGCCATAACCCTCGATGAATTCTGCGGGCATGCGCTTGGGCTTGCCGCTGGACAGCTCGATGCAGACGAAGGTGGTTTGCGCGCGCAACAAGGTCGTGTTGTCACTGGGACGCTTCAACTGGAAATGACGGGTCATCTTCAGGCGCTGGTCCCAATCGACAATCCAGGTCGCCATCTGCAACTCATCGCCCTCGTAGGCCGCCGCCAGATAGTCGATCTCGTGTCGCACCACCGCCATCGCCCGGTCCAGCCGGCGATATTCCACCAGATCCAGGCCGAGGCGCTGCGAGTGCCGCCAGGCGCAACGCTCGAGCCAGGTCACGTACACCGCGTTATTGGCGTGCCCCAGTCCATCGATGTCTTCGGCAGCCACTTGCAGATCAATGATGAACGGCGTTGCCCGATCCCAGCCCATGCCCCACTCCCGGTCAGATATTGTCGACCGGCGCAGTGTAACGGATGCTCAGGCCGATTGGCGCGATTGCAGGCTACGACCGGCCAGCAGTGATAACACGCCATCAATCACCCGAGGGTCGGCGAGCACCCGGTGATGACCACCCTCCTCCAGGCGCAGCAGGCGACTGTCGAACCAGGCTTCGTGGATCAACTGCGCTTCCTTGGCCGGGACATATTTGTCGTCATCGGCATGAACGATCAGGCCAGGCATGTCGAGTTGATAGTGCGAAACGTCCAGCGTGGCGGCACGCATGCCGACGTCTTTCTCGACCTGGCGAATGAAGGCCGAGCGGGCTTTCGGCGGCAGTCGCACATAACGGGCGAAACCGCGCAACACCCCAAGAATGCGCGCCGGAGCACCAATGGTGACCAGGGTTTCGGTGCGCAGGCCCAATTGCACCGCCAGCATGGCACTGGCGCCACCCATGGAGTGACCGATGACCGCTTGCAACGGCGGCAATTCGGCAGCGGCTTCGAGCATGGCACGGGCGAACAGCACGACATTCGCTTCGGTGCCCGGCGAGCGACCGTGTGCCGGGCCATCGAGGGCGACCACGGTGTAGCCGGCATCGACCAGGACGGTGATCAGGGTAGCGAATTGCGTTGGCCGACCTTCCCAGCCGTGCATCAGCAGCACTGTCGGGCCCTGCCCCCAGCGCAACGCAGAGAGGCCGAAACGCAAAGTGATTCGTTCGGATTTGGCCAGCAACGGCAATTCCCAGTCACTGGGTGGAAAATCCCGCGGCGTCATGAACGCCAGTCGCATTTTGCTTGCGACCAGTTTTGGAGCGAACCAGCCCAATGTGCCATTAACGCCACGAACCCACTTCAACGTGCTCATCGCTCTCTCCCAAGGCCTTGCCTTCAGGTCAACGCACCGCCGATTTGGCCGCGCGCAACAATCGATCGGATAAATCACCAGGCCCCAGCGCCCGTGCCAGCGCCAGGCCACCCACCATCAAGGCCATGTCGGCCAAAGCTTTTTCGATGTCTTCAGGGCTGTCCGCCAACTGCGCGATCATCATTTCCGTGTGCTCATTGAGTGCGGCACGGAAAGAATCCGGCAGGCGTCCGAGCTCGCCGATGGAGGCCGGGATCGGGCAGGCAGACTCGCTGGAATCACGGTGTTTGCGCGACAGATAGAACGCGGCGACCAAGGCGCGACGCTCTTCACCGGTCAACTCGGCATCCATGTCGGAAATCGAGTCGCGACGGCGTGCCAGCAAATGCTTGAACGCCTCCAGCATCATCGCGTCCTTGCTTTCGAAGTGCGCATAGAAGCCGCCGACAGTCAGGCCGGCCGCGCCCATCACTTCGCCCACGCTCGGTTCGGCCGGGCCGCGCTGGATCAGCGCTGCGCTGGCGGCCTTGAGAATGCGTTCTCGGGTTTGAGCTTTCTTGTCGTTCATCTTTGCCTCCAAATATTACGATTAGAATATTATTCTCATAATAATATTCTGCAAGTCATGAATGTGACCGCTGGTCTGAAGAACAGTTTGAGAGAAATGGGGGGATTTGGCCAAACGCCAGACAAACAAAAGGGCCATTCAATAATTGAATGACCCTTATAAAATCCCGCAGAGCGGGTAATCGTGGCGTCCCCTAGGGGACTCGAACCCCTGTTACCGCCGTGAAAGGGCGGTGTCCT
>NZ_JBSVXG010000173.1:0-12551 GCF_054070595.1 Pseudomonas sp. SDO55104_S430
ACCAAGGAGTTTTCCGTTTCGACTGCGCCGGAAGTGGGGCGAATTATAGAGATCTTAAATTCGCCGTCAACACTTAATTTCGATTTATTCGGATTTCAGCGTAATACGCGCAAATGCCTTCTTGCCGGCCTGACATACATGGGTTGCACCCAGCGCACATATAAAGGAGCGATCAACAACCTCACCATCCACGCGCACACCACCAGAACTCAGGAGATCCCGAGCCACAGCCGAGTTCTTCACCAGGCCTGCCTTATTAAGAACAGCCGCGATCGGCATATCTTCGGTAGCAGTCAGCTCGATCTCAGGTAGATCATCCGGCAGCTCGCCATCCTTCATACGGTTGCCCGCAGCACGGTGAGCATTGGCCGCAGCCTCCTCACCATGGAAACGCGCAACAATCTCTTCAGCCAGCTTGATCTTGATATCACGCGGATTGGCACCCGCCTCCACGTCAGCGCGGAAAGCATTGATCTCATCCATGCTGCGGAAGCTAAGCAGTTCGAAGTAGCGCCACATCAACGCATCAGGAATCGACACCAACTTGCTGTACATCACACCAGGCGCTTCCTGGATACCGACATAGTTACCCAAAGACTTGGACATCTTCTTGACGCCATCCAGCCCTTCGAGCAACGGCATGGTCAAAATGCACTGAGCCTCCTGACCGTAACCACGCTGCAGCTCACGCCCCATCAGCAGGTTGAACTTCTGATCGGTACCACCCAACTCGACATCCGCGCGCAGCGCAACCGAGTCATACCCCTGAACCAGCGGATAGAGGAACTCATGAATGGCGATAGGCTGATTGGTCGTGTAGCGCTTGTCGAAGTCGTCGCGCTCGAGCATCCGCGCCACGGTGTACTGCGAAGTCAGGCGAATGAAGTCGGCCGGCCCCATCTTGTCCATCCAGGTGGAGTTGAAAGCCACCTCGGTTTTGGCAGGATCGAGAATCTTGAACACCTGAGTCTTGTAGGTCTCGGCATTCTCCAGAACCTGCTCGCGGGTCAGCGGAGGACGCGTCGCGCTCTTGCCGCTCGGATCACCAATCATTCCGGTGAAGTCGCCGATCAGGAAGATCACCTGATGCCCCAGCTCCTGGAACTGGCGCAACTTGTTAATAAGCACGGTATGACCCAAGTGCAAATCCGGCGCAGTCGGATCGAAGCCTGCCTTAATACGCAGTGGCTGGCCACGTTTGAGCTTTTCGATCAGCTCGGACTCGACCAACAGTTCTTCCGCACCACGTTTGATCAGCGCTAGCTGCTCTTCAACCGACTTCATAACAGACCCGCAAGGCTCAGATTCAAAGGGACCCAACCATACAAGAACGCGCGTCAAATACAAGGTTTGCCCGGCGCACGGACACCAATCCGCGAACAGAGTGTCCGTGGACTTGCTTCAATGATGATTTGGTTATATTTTATACAGTTATTTCATATTCATCATGTCATTCATCTTTTCCAATTCATCTTATTTCAAAGTCAAATATTACTCATGACCAAAGAATCGTCTAAAGCGCCACCGCTTTACCCGAAGACCCACCTGCTCGCTGCGAGCGGCATCGCCGCCCTTCTGAGCCTGGCGCTTCTGGTATTTCCTTCCAGTGATGTTGAAGCCAAGAAGACAACCCTGAGTCTTGAACTGGAAAGTCCTGCTGAACAACTGACACAAGATCAAGACGCCGCTGAAGCCGTTCAAGCCACAAATGAGCCGACCGAGTCCCCTTTTGCGCAGATCGACAATAGCGCAGAAGAGACCTCGGAAACCGCTCAGGCCGCCCCCGCACCGGTCGTCGAAGAAAAGAAGGCACCCAACCACAGGGAAGTGATCGTCTCCAAGGGCGATACTCTCTCCACCCTGTTCGAGAAAGTAGGCCTGCCGGCCACTTCAGTGCATGAAGTACTGGCCAGCGACAAGCAGGCCAAGCAGTTCAGCCAGCTCAAGCATGGGCAAAAACTGGAGTTCGAACTGAGCCCGGACGGCCAACTGACCAACCTGCACAGCAAGGTCAGCGACCTCGAAACCATCACCCTGACCAAGAACGACAAGGGCTACTCCTTCAACCGCATTACCGCCAAGCCGACTGTGCGCTCCGCCTACGCACACGGCGTGATCAACAGTTCGCTTTCGCAGTCCGCCACTCGCGCCGGCCTGTCCCACAGTCTGACCATGGATATGGCCAACGTGTTTGGCTATGACGTCGACTTCGCCCAGGACATTCGCCAGGGCGACGAGTTTGATGTGATCTACGAGCAGAAAGTGGTCAATGGCAAAGCCGTCGGTAACGGTCCGATCCTGTCCGCCCGCTTCACCAACCGCGGCAAGACCTACACCGCCGTGCGTTACACCAACAAACAAGGCAACAGCAGCTATTACACCGCTGACGGCAACAGCATGCGCAAGGCGTTCATCCGGACTCCGGTGGATTTCGCACGTATCAGCTCGAAGTTCTCGATGGGCCGCAAACATCCGATCCTGAACAAGATCCGCGCCCACAAAGGTGTGGACTATGCAGCCCCGCGCGGTACGCCAATCAAGGCTGCCGGCGACGGTAAAGTGCTATTGGCAGGTCGCCGCGGTGGTTATGGCAACACTGTGATCATCCAGCACGGCAGCACATACCGTACGCTCTACGGCCACATGCAGGGCTTCGCCAAAGGCGTCCAGACCGGTAGCAATGTCAAACAGGGTCAGGTGATTGGCTACATTGGCACCACCGGCCTGTCCACCGGACCGCACCTGCACTATGAGTTCCAGGTGAACGGCGTGCACGTCGATCCACTGGGCCAGAAAGTGGCAATGGCCGACCCGATCTCCAAGGCCGAACGCGCACGCTTCCTCGCACAGAGTCAGCCACTGATGGCGCGCATGGATCAAGAGAAATCCACCAAACTGGCTTCGAGCAAGCGTTAAGCCATGGCCCTTTATATAGGTGTGATGTCCGGGACCAGCCTCGATGGCCTGGACATTGCGCTGATTGAGCAAGCCCCGGCAATCCGACTGATTGCCACGCACTACATTCCCATGCCCGACTCCTTGCGCACCGAGCTTCTTGGCTTGTGCGCCAGTGGCCCTGACGAGATTGCCCGCTCCGCCATCGCCCAGCAAAACTGGGTGAAACTGGCGGCACAGGGCATTCACTCCCTCCTGACCCAACAAAACCTCAAGCCCGAAGACATTCGCGCGATCGGCAGTCACGGGCAGACCATTCGCCACGAACCGGCGCGAGGCTTCACGGTGCAGATCGGCAACCCGGCGCTGTTGACCGAACTGACTGGAATCACAGTGGTCAGCGACTTCCGCAGTCGCGACGTCGCTGCCGGCGGCCAGGGTGCACCGCTGGTACCAGCCTTCCACGAGGCCTTGTTCGAGGAACAGACCGGCAACCGCGCCGTACTGAACGTCGGCGGTTTCAGCAATCTCAGCCTGATCGAGCCAGGCAAGCCTGTCGCCGGCTTCGATTGCGGCCCGGGCAATGTGCTGCTGGATGCGTGGATTCACCAGCAACGGGGCGAGAACTACGATCGCGATGGCCAATGGGCCGCCAGCGGCAAGGTCGAACCGATCCTGTTGAAAGCCCTGCTCAGCGATCCATTCTTCAGCACCAAGGGCCCGAAAAGTACCGGTCGCGAAGTGTTCAACCTGCCATGGCTGATGCAGCATCTCGCGCAGCTACCGGCCTTCGCCGCCAACGACGTACAGGCAACGTTGCTTGAGCTGACCGCACTGACCATCATCGAGTCGCTGCAAAGCGCTCAGGCCCACACGCAAGAGTTGCTGGTCTGCGGCGGCGGCGCCCACAACACCACCCTGATGAATCGCCTGGCCAGCCTGCTGCCCAATGCGAAAGTCAGGAGCACTTCCGCCCATGACGTGGACCCGGACTGGGTCGAAGCCATGGCCTTTGCCTGGCTGGCTCATTGCTGCCTTGAGGGCATCCCAGCCAATCGCCCGAGCGTCACCGGCGCCCGGGGCTTGCGCGTTCTGGGCGCCATCTACCCCGCCTGAACGACAGACAGCAAAACGCCGCATGACCGTGAGGCCATGCGGCGTTTTGCTGATACAGGTGGCGGATCAGATCGAGAACGAAGAACCGCAACCACAGGTAGTGGTCGCATTCGGGTTCTTGATGACGAAACGCGAACCTTCCAGACCTTCCTGGTAATCCACCTCGGCACCTGCCAGGTACTGGAAGCTCATTGGATCGACCACCAGACTCACACCCTCGCGCTCGACGATGGTGTCGTCATCTGCCACTTCTTCATCGAAGGTGAAGCCATACTGAAAACCTGAACAACCGCCGCCCGTAACGAATACGCGCAGCTTCAAGCGATCATTCCCCTCTTCATCGACCAGGCTCTTCACCTTGTGCGCAGCACCGTGGGTGAATTGCAAAGCCGTGGGGGTGAAGGATTCGACGCTCATGCTGACTATCTCCCGGCGCTACGCCGTCATATTGCGTGATGACGCGCATTATCCGCTTGTCCTAGAAAATCGGTCAACTATTGTTATGGTATATCAACCAACCCAGTCGTCGGCACGGAATGCAAAAAGGCCCGTTGAACGGGCCTTTTACTGTGCGCAGTAAACGCTTACGGCAGCATGCCGGCGTGGGACAGGCCCAGACGCTCATCCAGGCCGAACAGGATGTTCATGTTCTGAACCGCCTGACCCGACGCGCCTTTGACCAGGTTGTCGATCACCGACAGCACCACCACCAGATCACCATCCTGCGGACGATGCACCGCGATACGGCAAACGTTGGCACCGCGCACGCTGCGGGTTTCCGGATGACTGCCGGCTGGCATCACGTCGACGAACGGTTCGTTGACATAACGCTTTTCGAACAGTGCCTGAAGGTCGACCGAGCGATCCACGACGGTCGCGTAGAGAGTGGAGTGAATGCCGCGAATCATCGGCGTCAGGTGCGGAACGAAGGTCAGACCGACGTCCTTGCCTGCAGCACGGCGCAAGCCCTGGCGGATTTCCGGCAAGTGACGGTGCCCCTTGACCGCGTAAGCCTTCATGCTCTCGGAAGTCTCGGAGTACAACGAACCTACAGCCGCGCCACGACCGGCACCGCTAACGCCGGATTTGCAGTCGGCGATCAGGCGCGAAGCATCCGCCAGACCAGCTTCGAGCAACGGCAGGAAACCCAGCTGGGTCGCGGTCGGATAGCAACCCGGTACAGCGATCAGGCGTGCCTTTTTGATCTGCTCGCGATTGACTTCCGGCAAACCGTAGACCGCCTCGTCCAGCAACTCCGGCGCGCCATGCGGCTGGCCGTACCACTTGGCCCATTCATCCGCATCCTGCAGACGGAAGTCCGCAGACAGGTCGATGACCTTGGTCCCGGCCGCCAGCAACTCACCAGCCAACGCGTGAGCAACGCCGTGAGGCGTCGCGAAGAACACCACGTCGCAGGCGCCCAGCGTCTTGATATCCGGAACGCTGAACGCCAGGCCGTCATAGTGGCCTCGCAGGTTCGGATACATGTCGGCCACGGCCAGGCCGGCCTCGGATCGGGAAGTGATGACTACCACTTCAGCTTGCGGATGTTGCGCCAACAGACGCAGCAGTTCGACCCCGGTGTAACCCGTGCCGCCGACGATACCGACCTTGACCATAAACCTGCCCTCAACGAACCCACTGGAAAGCCGTCGATAATAGGGGCCGCGCGCGCCTGCGACAACCGGCAAGGTGACGTGCGGACGCTCAAGCCTCTACTATCCCGGCTACCGTGAACCTTGGGGATAACCAAAAATGCTTTATCTGTGGCTCAAAGCTTTTCACATCATCAGCGTCGTATGCTGGTTTGCCGGCCTGTTTTATCTGCCGCGCCTGTTCGTTTATCACGCGCAGAGCGAGGATACCGTCAGCAAGGAGCGCTTCAGCGTGATGGAGCGCAAGCTCTATCGCGGGATCATGGGCCCGGCGATGATCGCAACGCTGATCTTCGGCGGCTGGCTGATCAGCCTCAATCCGAGCGCCTATTTCAGTCAAGGTGGCTGGATGCATGCCAAGCTGACCCTGGTGGCTCTCCTGATCGGCTACCACCATATGTGCGGCGCACAGGTGAAGCGGTTTGCCCGTGGCGAGAACACCCGCAGCCATGTCTTTTATCGCTGGTTCAATGAAGTGCCGGTTGTGTTTTTGCTGGCTATCGTAATTCTGGTCGTCGTGCGGCCGTTCTAAATCCAACAAGCATTAATCACCGGGGGTATTCCAATGTCGCTGCCCGCTTTGCTCGATCATCGTTTGCGCCTGCCCGTGGTAGCGGCGCCGATGTTCCTGATTTCCAACCCGCAACTGGTCCTGGCCTGCTGTCGCAACGGCGTGGTGGGCAGTTTTCCAGCGCTCAACCAACGCGAAAGCAGTGGCTTCAAGGCATGGCTGGAAGAAATCGAAGCGGGCCTGGCGACGCTGGAAAATCCCGCGCCGTACGCAGTGAACCTGATCGTCCACAACAGTAACCCGCGATTGCAGGCCGATCTCGAGATCTGCATCGAGCACAAGGTGCCGATCGTGATCACCAGCCTGGGCGCTGTGAAAGAAGTGGTCGATGCAGTGCACAGTTATGGCGGCCTGGTATTCCACGACGTAACCACTCGCCGCCATGCCGAAAAAGCCGCCGAGGCCGGCGTGGATGGCTTGATCGCCGTTGCCGCGGGTGCAGGCGGGCATGCCGGGACCTGGAGCCCGTTCTCGCTGATCGCCGAGATCCGCCAGTTCTTCGACAAGACTTTGCTGCTGGCTGGCTGTCTGAACCACGGCCACGAGATTCTCGCCGCGCAATTGCTGGGTGCGGATCTGGCCTACTTCGGCACACGCTTTATCGGCACCGCTGAAAGTCATGCGCCGGACGCCTACAAGGAAATGCTACTGAGCTCCAAGGCCGCGGACATCATTCACACGCCAGCGGTATCGGGCGTTCCGGCGAGCTTCATGCGCAAGAGCCTGGAAGCTGCGGGTTTCGACATGCTGGCCCTGCAAAACAAGGGCGAGGTCAACTTCGGCTCCAAGCTCAAGCCGCTGAGCGATGAAGCCAAAGCCTGGAAAACCGTGTGGTCCGCCGGTCAAGGTGTCGGTGAAATCGATGATTTGCCGAGTGTCGATGAACTGGTGGCGCGTCTCGACAGCGAGTATCGCAAGGCGCTGGAACAAGCCACGCAACTTCAACAGCGCTGGCCACGTTGAAAGAATCGGGTCGGCTTCAGCGGCCGGCCCTACAATCCAAGGATTCAAACCTTCGCGACAAGGATGCCTGGGCAATGAGCGACAACCGCTTCAACATCGTTTTCGACGGCACGCTTTTACCGGGTGTTGATATCAATACCGCCAAGCTCAACATCGCCGCGCTGTACAAAAGCGATGTCGCTGCCGTCGAGCGCCTGTTCAATGGCCATGCGGTAGTACTCAAGCGAGACCTGACGCAGTCCGACGCACAGGCATATCTGCAGGCCCTGAAGAACGCCGGCATCGATGCCCGGGTCGAGCCCGTAACGTTGATCGAGCTCAATCTGTCCGACGTTCACCAGCCCTCGCCCGTCGCCACTCCCGCAGAGCCCGACTCACCCTACGCGCCACCGCAAGCCAGGGTCGGCGAGCAGTTGGCCGAGTTCGCCACACTCAAACCCTTTGGTGTAGAAGGACGGATCGGCCGTCTGCGTTTTCTCGCATGGTCGATGGTGTTGAGCCTGGGGGCGATCGCTGTCATCACCGTATTTGCCGTGGTGGGATTGGCCCTGGTCAGCACCGATTCGACCGCGGGGCTGATCATCGGTGGTTTCCTGGCTTTCATCCTGTGCATCGTGTTCCTCATTGCCAGCGTCATGATCAGCGTTCAGCGTCTGCATGACCTCGGCTGGTCCGGATGGCTCTGGCTGCTGAACCTGGTGCCCTTTGTCGGCAGTTTCTTTCCGCTCGTGATGATGGCAATGCCCGGCAATCAGACGGCCAACCGTTATGGTCCGCCACCGCCACCCAACAGCACGGCGGTCAAAGTGCTGTCATCGTTGTGGGTCGTGCTGCTCGCACTGATCATCGTCGGCGCACTGGCGGGTGGTATTTCCGCTATTCAGGACGAGTATGAAAATACCCTCGAAAGCAGTTACCAGAGCAGTTCGCAGATCACCGAGGAAATCGAGGTGGAAACTCAATCCCCGGCAAATTCAGCCGATGATGCAGCCGAACAAGCCCAGCCACCTGTAGACTCTGCGCAAGAATGAACAGCGCTCCCTGCCCGTGACACCTGCGGTGCGGCGCGCTGCTGTTGCGATGGAGAACTGCATGACCCGTTACGCTCTGATCACTGGTGCTTCCAGCGGCATCGGCCTGGCGATGGCCGAAGCGCTGGCCCGGCGCGGCCGCAGCCTGATACTGGTGGCCCGCCAGCGTGATCAGCTGGAAAGTATCGCGATAGAACTGACCCAACGTTTCGGCGTGGAGGTCCTGTTCCGCGCCTGCGACCTGAGTGAGCCCCTGCGCCTGTCCGGCTTTCTGCTGGAACTGGAAGAAGGTGACCGGCAGATCGACTTGCTGGTGAACTGCGCCGGTATCGGCACCTGCGGCCCGTTTCTGGGGCTGGACTGGATGACCGAGCAAGACCTTATCGAAGTGAACATCCTGGCCCTGACCCGTCTGTGCCATGCCATTGGTAACAGCATGGCGCTGCATGGCGGCGGGCAGATTCTGAACGTTGCTTCGGTTGCGGCTTTCCGTCCGGGTCCGTGGATGAGTACCTATTACGCCAGCAAGGCGTATGTGCTGCACTTCTCCGAAGGCCTGCGCGTGGAACTGAAAAAATGCGCGGTGAAGGTTTCGGTGCTCTGCCCCGGGCCGACCCGCACCGGCTTTTTCCGCACCGCGCAGCTGAACGCGGACAAACTGGCCGACAGCAAACTGCTGATGAGCCCGGAGGAAGTTGCGCTCTATACCGTTCGGGCACTGGAAAAAAATCGCGCGATCATTATTCCCGGACGGCGCAACCGCTGGCTCGCCGCCCTGCCACGCTTCGGTTCGCGCTGGCTGATCCGGACAATCACCGGCATGGTTAACAAGTCTTACTGCCCGCGCTGAGCGGGTGACTGGCAAAAGGCTGGGCTCGGGCAAGTCTCGTGAGTACACTCAGGCCAGCCCAAACAACGGAGAAAACTGCTGTGGATACTCTGTTCACCAAGATCATCAACCGGGAAATCCCGGCGAAGATCATTTACGAGGACGACCAGGTACTGGCCTTCCACGACATCGCCCCACAGGCACCGGTGCATTTTCTGGTGATCCCGAAAAAACCGGTGCGCACCCTGAACGACCTGACCGAGGACGACAAGGCTCTGGCTGGACACATTCTGTTCACCGCCCAGCGCCTGGCCCTCGAACTGGGCTGTGAAAAGGGTTTCCGTGTGGTCATGAACTGCAATGAAGAAGGCGGCCAGACCGTCTATCACATTCATATGCACGTGCTCGGCCAGCGCCAGATGCACTGGCCACCGGGCTGATCAGACGCCCTACTGCTGGCGATGAACGTCAACGATCACGCGTGTTTGCAGAAAACACCGTTGCCGTCGAACACATCGCCAGCAAGCGCCCTCAAACGGAAACATCCCCGCCGCACAATGACCCGAGGCAAAACTTCCACGGCCGATTGGGTTAAACTGGCCGCCGAGATTCCTCCGGAGGTCAGCATGACTACCCAACGTCACTACTCGCCAATCGACCGCCTTCTGCTGCAAGCCGATGCCGCGATGCGTACTTTGCTGCCTTCCAGTGGCCAGCCGTACCGTCCGTCCCCCGCCATAGTGCAGCCGGACGCCAAAATGAGCGACGAAGAAACCCGGCACGTGGCCGGTCTGATGCGTATCAACCATACCGGCGAAGTCTGCGCCCAGGCGCTGTACCAGGGGCAGGCCCTGACCGCCAAGCTGCCGCAGGTGCGAGCGGCCATGGAACATGCCGCCGAGGAAGAAATCGATCACTTGGTCTGGTGCGAGCAGCGCATTCACCAGCTGGGCAGCCACACCAGCATTCTCAACCCGCTGTTCTATGGCATGTCCTTCGGGATAGGCGCGGTTGCAGGGCTGATCAGCGACAAAGTCAGCCTGGGTTTCGTCGCGGCCACCGAAGATCAGGTGTGCAAACACTTGAACGAACACCTCGAGCAGCTGCCGGCGGAAGATGAAAAGTCCCGGGCGATCCTGGAACAGATGCGCATCGATGAAGAGCAGCATGCTGAAAGCGCATTGGACGCTGGTGGGTTCCGCTTTCCGGCACCGGTGAAGTTCGGGATGAGTTTGTTGGCCAAGGTGATGACCAAGAGTACTTATCGGATCTGAGATCCTGGTTATCTGGAGGGGCCTTTTCGCGAGCAAGCTTCGCTCCTACAGAAACGAGGGTGAATAAAAAAGGCGACTGCCGTGAGGGAGTCGCCTTTTTTGTGTTCAGTGCCGGTCTGACGGGCCACTACCCGACTCAACCAAGCTCGACGATTTCGTAGTCGTGGGTGATCTCGACACCTGCTGCGCCCAGCATGATCGACGCCGAGCAATATTTTTCGGCCGACAGCTCGATGGCACGCTTGACCTGAGCTTCCTTCAAGCTGCGGCCCTTGACCACGAAATGCATGTGGATCTTCTTGAAGACTTTCGGATCTTCGCTCGCACGCTCGGCTTCCAGGAACGCTTCGCAGCTCTCGACCGCCTGGCGGGACTTCTTGAGAATGCTGACCACATCGAAGTTACTGCAACCGCCGACACCCAGCAGGAGCATTTCCATCGGCCGGACACCCAGGTTACGGCCACCGGCATCGGGCGGACCGTCCATGACCACGACATGACCACTACCGGATTCGCCGAGGAACATGGCTTCGCCAGCCCATTGGATGCGTGCCTTCATCGCCAAGACTCCACTGTATAAAAAAGGGTCGCCAGCTTAGCACAGGCCCCGTGATTGACAGTGCCCGCCTTGCGAGGAGGGGCGCTCACCTGTCTGTAGGTAATTTCTCGAATATTGCAGGAAGTGTCTGTTAAGCTGACGCCAATTCGCTGACGCTCTGCCGGATTCGCCACAGCCGCCGCAATTCATATAAAAACCAACATACCGTGCAGTCTTTTCGGGATACAACCATGGTTGCTATTGCCCCCACACCCAAGATCAAGAACCTCGACAAGCTACTGATGCATTGTCAGCGCCGCCGCTATCAGGCCAAGAGCAACATCATTTGCGCTGGCGACCGCGCCGAGACACTGTTCTTCATCATCAAAGGTTCGGTCACGATCCTGATCGAAGATGACGACGGCCGGGAAATGATCATCGCTTATTTGAATGCCGGGGACTTTTTCGGTGAGTTGGGCCTGTTCGAGCAGGCTGGCATGGAGCAGCAGCGCAGCGCCTGGGTGCGCGCCAAGGTCGAATGCGAAGTCGCGGAAATCAGTTACACGAAATTCCGCGAACTGTCGCAGCAAGACCCGGACATTCTTTATGTGCTGAGCGGACAAATCGCCCAACGACTGCGCAATACCACCCGCAAGGTCGGCGACCTGGCCTTCTTCGATGTAACGGGCCGCGTCGCTCGCTGCCTGCTGGAACTGTGCAAGCAGCCCGACGCCATGACTCACCCTGATGGCATGCAGATCAAGGTGACGCGCCAGGAAATCGGGCGGATCGTCGGGTGTTCGCGGGAGATGGTCGGGCGCGTCCTCAAGGATCTGGAAGAACGCAACCTGGTGAACGTCAAGGGCAAGACCATGGTGGTGTTCGGGACGCGCTAGGCGCCGAACATCTGCGCCAGCATTTGCCGGTAGAGTTCGTCGAGACGTTTCACGGCATCCGGCGCAGTGAACTTCTCATGCAGGGCGATGTGGCTTTCGGCACGCACCCGCTGCTCCAGACCACACGCCTCATTGAATCGATTGACCGCCGCGACCATCGACTCACGCTCGTTATTCACCAGCATCGCACCGTGAACCAGCCCCACCGGTCGCTGCCCGCCCTGACTCTGGCGCCAGCGCTGGGCGGTGCCGACCATCTTGCGCCCGTCCAGGTTGACGTTGAAGCGACCATCGCAAAAGGCGCCCTCGATTTCCCCAAGCGACGACGTCCCGCCCAGCTCATCCAGCAGATCACAGATCGGATCGCACAAGCGCCGGTATCCGGACTCGATGCGGTTCAGATCGCCTTCACTGCGCGGTGGCGCGTAAACCAGGGCGATATTGATCGTCGATGACGATTGCGGCACCGGCTCGCCGCCGGTTTCGCGCAACAGCACCGGCCAGCCGGCAGCGGCGGAGACTTCACAGGCGTGATCGAAACCGGGCAGACGGTTCAAGCGGCGCGGCATGACCAGCGCCCGATCGCTGGGCTGCCAGAACAGCAGGCCAAATACCGCATTGCCGGCGCAGACCGATGCCAGCAAATCCTGTTCGGCTTGCAGGCCGGCTTCGATGGTCAGGGAAGTTGGTAGCGACATGGACAGCTCCGGCAGGCTTCAGATCTTCGGGGAATTTGAAGGCCTCTTCGCGAGCAAGCCCGCTCCCACATTAGACCGCATTTAA
>NZ_JBSVXG010000174.1:0-12541 GCF_054070595.1 Pseudomonas sp. SDO55104_S430
CATCACCCGCAGCGCAAAAATCAACGCCGAGATCCAGGCGAAAAACCTGACCATCGTTGCCGGTCGCAACGACGTCAACGCCCAAACCCTCAACGCCACAGCCCGCGCCGACGACGGCAGCGCCAAGCCGCAACTGGCCATCGACTCCTCGGCGCTGGGCGGCATGTACGCCGGGGCGATCAAGCTGGTGGGCACCGAGGCCGGTGTCGGGGTGAAACTGGCCGGCAACCTGGCGGCCAGCGGCGGGGATATCCAGATCGATGCCAACGGGCATCTGAGCCTGGCGCAGACGGCTGCTACGAACGCGGTCAATGTCAAAGCCGCCAGCCTGGACGCCCAGGGGCCGGTCTACGGTAACTCGGTCAATGTTCAGACTCAGGGCAATCTGAGTGTGCAGCAAAGCGTTGCTGCTCGGGACAGTATCAGCTTGAGTGCCGGTGGTGTTCTGACCAGCAACGGTGTCATCGAGGCCGGGGTCAATGCCGATAACAGTCGCAACGGCAATGGCGATATCAGCCTCAGTGCGCAGGCGCTGAACAACAACGGTAAAAGCGTGATTGCCAGTCGTAATCTGACGGTGACGACTGCGCAGACCCTGAGCAACCAGGGTGGCACCCTCAGTGGGAAAAACACGGCGATCACTGCTGGCACCCTGGACAACCAGAACAGTGGTCGAGTGCTGGGCAACACCAATCTGAATCTGACTGCAGGTCAGGTGTTGAACGGCCGTGGCGTCATCAACAGCGCTGGCAATTTGACAGGCACGGTCGGTCAATTGGACAACGGCGACGGTGAGATTTCCAGCGCCGGCATCACTCAACTCAACGCTGCCGCATTGAACAATCGCAGTGGTCAGGTCCTGGGTGACCTGGGATTACAAATCGACCTCAGCGGTGCTCTGGATAACCGCAACGGTGTATTGGGTTCGGGCAAACGCGTACAGATTGATGCCGCGAGTCTCGACAATCGCGATGCCGGCGTGGTGGTCAGCGACGGAAGTCTTAATGCGCGAATCAGCGGTTTGCTGGATAACCGGAACAACGGTGAAATTAGCGCAAAGGGCGTCATCGATGTACGTAGCGGTAGCGTCGATAACCGTGTTGGCAAAATCAGTGGTAAAGATGCGCTTTCCGTCACCAGCGATTTCTCCGATAACCGTGGTGGGTCAATCCAGGCCGAAAAGCAACTGAAGCTGCAGATTGGGCAACTGGATAATCGTGATAAAGGCTTGATCAGCGGTAAGGCGGGTATCGCTTTTGAGGGCTCTCGACTGGATAACACTGGTGGCTTGCTCAGTGCCATTGGTCCTGTGACTCTCAGCGCCAATGAGGTGCAGAACGCAGTGGGACGGATCTCCAGTCAGAGTGACCTCACCGCCACCATCGGCCTGCTGCAACAACAAGGTGGGGCGCTGGTCTCCCAAGGCAATCTGAGCCTGACAGGCACAACACTCGATAATCGCAATGGCGGTCTGGTTGGCACCACTAAAGCACTCACGCTGAACGTTGATGACGTCGACAATCGCGCAGGTGAACTCTCCAGCAGTCTATTGCTCAACATTACGAGTCAGCATCTGGACAACAGCGACAGCGGAAAGATTCTGGCTGCTAGCGACCTGCAATTGGTCGTTGCCACACTGATCAACCAGAACAAAGGCATGATCACCGCCAAGGGCGCAACAACGCTGACTGGTACCACGCTGGACAATACTGACGGTACCTTCGATAGCCTCAATGGGTTGGTGATCAACCTCGACGATGCGTTGCTCAATGGCCAGGGGCTGATCAGCAGTGAAGGAACACTGACCGTCAACTCAGGCAGCTTCGATAATAGCGCCGGCAGTCTAAGCAGCGCAGGTGCATTGACTGTGACTAGTCGTGGCATCTTGATCAATCATGGCGGTTCGATCAGCACCGACAGCATGCTGGTCCTTGGCAGTGTCAGCCTGGATAACAGCAAGAAGGGGCTGATTTCTGGTAAGGACACTACTCGTGTCATCACAGGAAATGTTGACAACAGTCAGGGCGGCGGACTCATCAGTGGTAGCTCTCTGGATCTCACTGCCGCGCAGGTCAACAACGCCTCGGGACGGATTGCCAGCCAGCAAGCGCTGACTGTCTCTGTCACCGGGCTGGACCAACAGGGCGGTGAGCTATTCAGTCAATCCAGCTTAAGCCTGGACTTGAACAACGGCCAACTGAACAACCAGAACGGTCTGATCAATGCGCCGTTGCTTGTCCTGAAAAATATTCAGGACGTCAACAATCAAAGTGGGGAGATATCCAGCGCCGCAGCCTTTTCGCTGGCCGCTCAAAACCTGGATAACAGCAAAGGCAAATTGCTTAGCAACCAGGGCCTGACTCTGCGTATTACGCAAGCCCTGAACAACATCAAAGGCGTTATTTCCGCCGCTTCTGTAGATAGCCACAGCGACAGACTCAACAACAGCGATGGCTTGATCAGGAGCCTTGATCGGTTGGAACTCACCACTGACAGTGCACTGGATAACCAGCAAGGAACGGTCATCGCTGACGGTGAACTGCTGCTCACCGCCGACACGTTGGACAACCGTGGTGGTGACATTGCCGGCAAGGCCGATGCCACCGTTGAAGTCAGAACGCTGAACAATCAGAAAGGAAACTTGATCACCACCGGTGTGCTCAAGTTGAACGCCGAAACTCTGGACAACAGCGTAAATGGTTTGTTGGGAGCCACCAACGCCATGGCCCTGACGGTCGATGACTTTGATAACCACGGTGGTGAAGTCAGCACAAACGCCGTTTTATCAATCACCGGTAAAAAGCTCAATAACAGTGATGGGGGGCAGATTTTCACCGGACAGGCACTCAACCTCACTGTTGACCAGTTACTCAACCGCAACAACGGCACGCTCAGCGCCAATACCGTGCTGAACCTGCAAGGGCGTTCGCTGGATAACAGCGGTGGTAACTTGCTCAGCGTGCAAAGTATAAACCTGGACCTGACGGGGGCATTTGACAATATCCAGGGCCAGGTCAGCAGCGACGGCGCGTTAACCGTCGAGACTACGCAACTTACCAACACCCAGGGCCGTCTTTCCAGCGCAACGGACCTGACGCTCACCAGCGACAGCATCATCGGCAACCGAGGGGGTGCGCTGGTCACAGATGGAGCGCTCACACTTTCCAGTGCCAGTCTCGACAACAGTCAACAAGGCAATATCAGTTCTAAAAAGGCGTTGTCGGTCAGCACCGGTGCATTCGATAACAGCCAGAGCGGACGGCTAATCAGCGCCAGCACTCTGAACCTCAACGCCACCCAAGTCACCAATCAGAACGACGGTCGTATCGGCAGCCAGGGCGCCCTGACTGCTTCGGTCATAGGACTGGATCAGCAAGGCGGCAAGTTATTCAGCAACAGCAGTCTGAGCCTGGACTTGAATAACGGCCAATTGAACAACCAGGGTGGGTTGATCAACTCGCCTGGCGCCTTATTGCTCAAACAACTTAAGGGCGTCAGCAACCAAAGTGGTGAAATTTCCAGCGCTCAAGCTTTCTCCCTTACAGCGCAAAGCCTCGACAATAGCAATGGTCAGCTGCTGAGCAATCAGAACCTGACTCTGCGTATTGCCGATGCGCTGGACAATGTAAAAGGCCTGATCGGTGCAGCGACCGTCGATGCCCGCGCTGCCAGCCTGAACAACAGTGGCGGTAGCTTGAACAGCCGTGGCGACCTTGAACTGATTGTCGACGGCGTGTTGCGAAACGATGCCAAGGGCCTGATCAACGCGGCTCAGCGACTCAACGTCTCTAGCGCTGAATTTAATAACCAGGGCGGTACCGTACTCGGTGTCAGTGCGGTCATCCTCGATGCCATGGCGTTGAACAACCGTGACGGAGGTGTGATCAATAGCCAGGGTGATCTGACCTTGGCGGCGACCAGCCTGGACTCGAGCAACAATGGCGAAGTCTCGGCCAATGGTGACATTGGGCTGACTCTGACATCCCTGATACAGAATGGTGGTCGCCTGCTTGGCGAAAAAGCTATCGCTATACAGTTGGCCAACGGCGACCTGGACAATCGCGATGGCCTGCTAAGGGCGAAGGGACCGCTGACTCTCAAGCAACTGCGCGATCTCAGTAACCAGGGCGGTGAAATCTCCAGCACGCTAGGTTTCAATGTGATCGCCCGTGCTTTGGATAACAGCGAGGGCAAGCTGATCAGCAGTCAGCAACTGGCGGTGAGTGGCACTACTCTCGTCAACCAGAAAGGGCTGATTTCCGGTTGGCAGGGTTTGACGGTCAACGGCGACAGCCTCGACAACCGCGATAGTGGCACTTTGTCCAGTCGCAGTGGCGATGTCTCGGTAGAACTCAGCGGCGTATTGCTCAACAGTGGTGATGGAGCTGTGGTCAGCCAAGGCGACCTAAGCGTTAAAGCAGAAAGTCTCGACAACAGTGACAAAGGCATCCTCAGCAGTGCGGCGGGGCAAGCCCTGACACTGCGAGGCCCCCTGATCAACAGCGAGGGTGGCCTGATAGACAGTGGCGCCACCCTGGCAATTACCTCCGGCGCATTAACCAATACGGGCGGCGCGATTAATGCGCAAGAGGCGATCGATGTCACTGTAGCCAACCTGGACAATACGGCTGGGAGCATCGCAAGTAATGGTGCGGTGACGCTGGATCTTTCCGGTGCGTTGTCCAATGCAAGCGGCAAGCTTGCCGGCGCTGGACCTGTGTTGATCCAGGGAGTTACCGATCTCCTCAACCAGAACGGTGAAATCGCTAGCCAAAACACGCTGAATCTCCAGACAGGTTCGCTGGACAACAGCAATAACGGCATTATCGCTGCCAAGGAAGCTCTGCAGATTGCCGCGGGCGGCACGGTACGCAACGACTCCAACGGTTTGATACATAGCCGCAACGCTGGCTTGAATATACAAGCCAACAAACTGGCGAATAGTAAAGGTACGATTCAGGCTCGTAACGATCTGGCCCTTGATGTCAGTGGTGACCTCGACAACCAGAGCGGTAATGTCGTTGCCGAAGACGGTTCGGTAGGGATTGACGCGGCCAACGTAGACAACCGAGGCGGTCTGTTGGCGAGTATCAAAAGTGCCCTCAATATGCGAACCGTTGGCGTTCTGCGCAACGGCTTTGATCTCAACAACAATCAAGGTGGGATAATTCAAGGCCAGAGTCTGACGCTGTCGGCACTGGCTGGCTTGAGCAACAACGGAGGACGGATTTCAGCGCAAGCCGCTGATGTGAATATCACTAGCACCGCAATCGACAACCGTAACGGTGTGCTCTATGCGAAAAGCCTTACGGGATTAATCGGCACCAGTCTGGACAACAGCAGTGGTCAAATTGCCGGTAGCCGTATCGATCTTGACCTCAGCGGGGCTCTGAGCAACCGCGCTGGCATTATCGAAAGCGACACTCAACTGACTGTTAAAGCCGCCAGCCTGGATAACCAAAATGGCCGGCTTCGCTCGCTCGGCAGCACCGACAAGACCAGTTTCCAGATTGGTGGTTTTCTGGACAACCGCAATGGTGTGCTCGAGACCGCCAATACTGATCTAACGTTGGCCGTTGGCAGCTTCCTGAACAACGGTGGCCAACTCAATCACATCGGTCGTGGTCGATTTGATATCTCCACTGCGAACCTCATTGCCGCCGGCGGAGCCATTACCACCGCCGGGACTCTGGATCTGAATGCCGATACCTGGACCAACTCGAGCGTCATCCAGGCCGGACGTCTGAATGTCAACGTCAACAATTTCAGCCAGACGGCCAGCGGTCAACTGCTCGCCTCCGACGGCTTGCAAGGACGTGGTGGCAACTGGAACAACGCAGGCTTGATCGCCAGCGATGGCGCCCTGGATATTCAATTGGGCGGAGCCTATAGCGGCAATGGTCGAGTATCGAGCCTGGGCGATCTCTATCTATCGACTTCGCAACTGAGTCTCAATGCAGCCTCCAGCATAGCCGGTGGCGGCACCACACAGATAAAGGTAAGCGGGCTACTGAGTAACGCCGGACGCCTGACTTCCAACAGTAATTTGACCGTCGATAGCGGCGGTTTGAATAACTCTGGCACCTTGGGCAGTTCGTTAGCATTACTGATCAAAACGCCCAACCTGATCAATGATCGCGGGCTGATTTTCAGTGGTCAGAACACCGCGCTGGAAGTCGGCAGCGCCACCAATAATTACGCTGACTTCTACAGCCTGGGCGATTTGACGGTGAAGGGCTACGCCGGCGCGGCGCGGGCCAACATTCTGGAGAACATTTCCGGGGTGATGGAAAGCGTCGGGAACATGTCAATCAATGCCACGACCCTGAACAACCGTGGTGACAAGTTTGAGGTGACGCGCAAGCTGGTGTCCGGTTTCATTGCGGTTCACTGCAATGATTGCAGTGGTGATACCTATTCCGTCGACTATGGCCTGCGAGAAATCTACGAAGGCTCAATCTCCGATCAGTCGCCAGGGGCGAAGTTGACTTCGGGCGCTGACTTTATGTTTAACGGCGGTGACTTCCTCAACAGTCGTAGCGAAGTGGCTGCGGCTCGCAATATCACCATCAACGCGAACAACTTCACCAATCTCGGCGCGTCAGCGGGCACCATTGAGCGCACACGGATCTTCTCTGCACCAGGTATTACCGATGGCACCCATACCCGTTTCGTCCTTGGTGATCTTTGGGACTACAACAAACGCAATGACAATGGTCCACTGACCTTTCACTACATTGACAATGCCGGCCAATTCCGCACAACCAATTATTCGACCGAACGTTATTACTTCAAAGGTAGTGAGGAAGTCCGCGACATACTGGTGGACAGTGAGACTGGCATTAAACTCATCGGCTACGATTCATCATACCGCCACCCTGACCGGTACGAGCAATCGGAGTACGACCCGAACAATCTGCTTTCGATGCCCGCTCAGCTCGCCGGCTACACGGTGGTAAGTGACGTTGAAGTGTCCCGCGATGGTGGAACAGTTCAATCGGCCGTCGTTCAGGCTGGTGGCAAAGTCAGCATCAACGCCGCGCAGAATCTCACCAATAGTGTGATCCATCAGGATTACGGTTTCAGCGCTGGTGTTGATCGTCGACAAAATACTCAGGGTGGCGGCACGGGAAAACCGCTGCTGGTACACCTTAACAGCCAGCTACCACCGGATCTTTCGCAACAACAAGTCAATCCGTTGAGCTTGCCTGGCTTTAGCTTGCCCATAGGGCAGAATGGTCTGTTCCGGCTAAGTGACCAAGGGGCAAACACTGCTTCAGCAGCGTCAGGTACGAATCCTTCGTCGGGGTGGATTCTGGGTGGCGAAAGCGTCCGCACGCTTGAGCATTCGGCTGTCGTCAGCGGTGATGGACCGCGAAACTTGTCGATCAGTAGCCCTACAGCTTATGCCAGCGATGATCGGGCGGTGGATGCGATAAAACGTTCATCAACTGCGATTCAGGGCCAAGCCAGTACTCTCGATTTGAGTGTGGAGTCGACCGGCTCGGGTGCCGATGTGCCCGCAAAGACAATCACGCCTATCGGTATTTTTCCAACGGCACGCGTCACCGGAATTCCGGACGTCAAGGCACCCGCCAATTCTCATAAGTACCTCATTGAAACCAACCCGGTCCTCACCAACCTCAAATCGTTCATGAGTTCGGACTACCTGCTTAGCAACCTCGGATACGACCCGGACGTCAGTGCCAAGCGTCTGGGCGACGGCTTATACGAGCAGCGTCTGATCCAGCAAGCAGTCGTGGCGCGCACGGGGCAGCGCTACATCGACGGCCAGACCACCGATGAGGGGCTGTTCAAGTACCTGATGAACAACGCCATCGCCAGTAAGGACCAGTTGAACCTGTCGGTCGGTGTGACACTCACCGCCCAGCAAGTCGCAGCTCTGACCCACGACATCGTCTGGCTTGAAGAGCATGAAGTGAATGGCGAGAAAGTGCTGGTGCCGGTGCTGTACATGGCCAACGCCAACAATCGCCTGGCGCCGAATGGGGCGTTGATTCAAGGCTCCGATGTGACGCTGATCGCCGGCGAGAACCTGGAGAACTCCGGGACGTTACGGGCGAGTAACGATCTGAAAGCCTCAGCGGGCAACGACCTGACCAATAGGGGGCTGATCGAGGCGGGTGGTCGAGTGGATCTGCTGGCGGGTAATGATCTGGTCAACAAGGCCGGAGGTATCATTGCCGGGCGGGACGTGAACATAGTCGCCATCGATGGCGACGTGGTCAATGAGCGTACCGTGACAGCAATGGATGCGAGCTATTCAGGGAAAACCCAACATCGGGATTTTGTGGATACAGCCGCTCGGATTGAAGCGGCCAACGATTTGGTAGTTTCGGCAGGTCGTGATTTCACCGTTTCTGGCGGAGTGCTCAAGAGCGGTGGCGACATTTACATCGATGCGACACGCGACATCAACTTGCTTTCTGTGCAAGAGCGTTCGACCGACAGCAAGTCCGGCTATCTCAATGAAAAGATAACGCAGATTGGAGCATCGTTAGATGCCGGTCGCGATTTGACATTGAAAAGCGGAAGGGACATTGCCGTGGTCGCCAGCGATATCGCGGCCCAACGCGACGTGTCCATCTCGGCTGCAGAAAACTTGTTCGTCACGTCCGCACAGGACGAGAGCCATACCTACTCGAAAGTCCGTAAAACCACGCGCCAGCAAGATCATGTGGATCAAGTTGCGTCGACCATCACTGCGGGCGGTGAGGTCGCCATGAACGCTGGCGCCGATATGACATTGGTTGCGAGTCGTATCACGGCCGGAGATGAAGCCTATTTGGTGGCGGGTGGAAACCTGGAGCTTCTGGCTGCGCAAGACAGTGATTATTCGCTGTATGACATGAAGAAAAAAGGGAGCTTCGGCACTGGGAAAAGTCAGCGCGATGAAGTTACCGATGTGAGAAACATCGGCACTGAAATCACTGCCGGCGGCAATCTTACGCTGCTAAGTAGCGGTGATCAGCGCTATCAGGTGGCCAAGCTCGAGAGTGGCAAAGACATAGCCCTGCTCAGCGGTGGCACCATCACTTTCGAGGGCGTAAAAGACCTCCATCAGGAAAGCCATACAAAAAGCCGCAATAGCATGACCTGGAACTCTGCCAAGGGACGGGGTAATACCGACGAGACGCTACGCCAGAGCGAAATGATCGCTAACGGCAATCTGGTTATCCACGCTGTCGAAGGGTTGAATATCGACATCAAGGACATTAATCAGAACACCGTCAGTCAAACCATCGATGCCATGGTCAAGGCTGATCCGGGACTGGCCTGGCTCAAGGATGCCGAGAAACGGGGAGATGTTGACTGGCGTCTGGTGAAGGAAACGCACGATTCCTTCAAGTACAGCAACTCGGGTATGGGGCCCGCTGCAATGTTGGCGGTGATCATCATCGTCAGTGTAATGACTGCTGGTGCGGCTAGTACCGCGGTAGCCACCGCCAGTACTTCCATGGGGGCCTCGGCAACTGGAACCATGGCCGCCGCGACTGCAGCGGGTGCGAGTGCCGGACTTGGTAACATCATCGCTTCCGCCGTCTTGACGTCGATGGCTAGTACCACTGCTGTCAGCACCATCAACAACAAAGGCAACCTTGGCGGCACGATCAAGGATGTTTTCTCGTCCGAAAGTCTCAAGGGTTACGTACTTGCTGGCGTTACCGCTGGGATAGCCGCGCAGTTTGGCTTTACGCCTAAAGAGCTGAAATTCGATCTGGCAAGTGCTGAAACTGTTGCCATCAAGGCAGCCGCCGACGCCTTGGCAAAAACCACGATCATGGGGGGCAGTCTGAAAGACAACCTGGCGGCTTCGGCGCTGGGCTCGGTGGTTACCATTGGCGGTGCACTAGCAGCGAACAAAATCGGTGACATCACCGTTTTCGAAAACGGCAAATTATCCAAAGTCGTCATGCACGCAGCTCTGGGTGGTTTGATGGCCGAGGCGATGGGGGGCGATTTCCGCACCGGCGCGATTGCCGCGGGAGCGAATGAGGCGTTGGTGGATTTTCTGGCCGACAAATTGTTACCAGTCGGAGTAGATAGAAGCAGTACGCAATACCAACAAGGCGTAAGCAATTTGTTGGCCGCTTCCCAACTGGTGGGCGTGTTGACGGCGGCTTTTACTGGAGGAGATGCATCCGCTGCTGCGGCCGTCACGGCAAATGCAACCCAGTACAACAATCTCGACCATCCCTCAGCAGAGCGGCTACTCAAAGAGCTTCAAGGTTGTCGAGCGACTGAAGGATGCAGCGCAAAAAATATCCGCGAGATTATCGGGCAATACGAAAAATTATCCACGCAACGCACTATGGCCATGAATGCCTGCAAAATTAGGGAGTGTGTGGACGCGATCGAGAAAAGTGCGGTTTCACTCGAGTCCCCCGTCGCCAAGGACCTAATGGATTTCTTACGGCGTACTGTCTCCTACGACATGGCCGGTCTGCTCAACGGCAATCCAGGGGTTATTGCGGTTCCATCGCAAGGCGTCGATGGCTGGGGAGCATTGTTTACCTCGGATAAGCAAATGGCCTTCGCTAAGAACCTTAAGGAAGGTTGGCTGACGGCGAGTGAGTTGGCAGGGGTTGATCAATGGGTCAAGGAAACCAGCTGGCTTGATCAGCAGGCAGGGAAGCAGTTATCGCTACAAGAGCGGGCAACGCTTATGATTGAAATTCAGACTACGCTGGGTATGGCGATTCTGGGCAGAAATCCGGCGGGTTCAGGGACCATTGGTGCAAAAGGCATTCACCAAGTTCCAGGTTTTGGAGAGGTAGATGATTTCTTTGCATCACAATCGACTATCCTCAATAAAAAGCTGGGGGCGAAAATTGGAGAGGGTCGCTTACCCTATGAAGCAAGCAGAGCTGGGGTAGAGCAGGCTAAGGCAACGGTTAAAGAAACCTTGGAGAATGTGACATCTGTTAGCCCAGTTATCCCCAGTTCAACTGTCCGAGGAAATTACGACCTTATCCATGTGTACAGTTCCAAAACTAACAGCACTGTGAGCTTGAGAGTGATGCCTGACGGAAAGTATGAGTTTGATACATTAATTCCAGAGAAGTCATCGAAGTTTTAATGTGGGGTGAGAGTTCATGTTGAGTAAAGAAATTTTATGTGACGTCAGATTTCGTTCGTTTTTTATGAGTGGGGATCTAGTTTGTGAATTTTTGGTGTTGTTTTTTAGAGTGTCTATGACAGGGTGGGTATCGCTAACGATTAGCGAGGGCGCGTCAAAATTTATAGTTCTCAAATCAGAGCCGGTATTACTAGATCTGTCAGAGGTAAGTGATGATTTCGCGTATCCAGTTAGTTCGTTAAATAGCCTGGATAGATTTTTAGGGTTAGAAATTGTTGCTGTGTATGAGTACAGAGTCAAGAATGTCGAAGAAGGTTGTATTGGGGTGTATTTAGATTTTGGTAGTAGTGGGCTAAGTATCATTGAGTCGGATGAATGTCTTTCAGTTGTAGATGGTGTGATGGGGTATTTGGAAGGAGAAATATCTCTGTGTAAAATAGAAATTTAGTTAGTGAAAGAGCACTCGGTGAAATGTAATTCCCAACTCCTACTGCCTTTTCTGATTCGACTCGGAAAATTGTTATTCGTACAAAAGTCGGCGACTGGCGAGCATTAAAAAAGCGTAATAAAGCGTAATAAAGGGGACAGATTTATTTAAATGAACGTAATAAAGGGGACAGATTTATTTAAATGAAAAATAAATCTATCCCTTTTTTCTGTCCGTTTTTTCTGTGAGCTGGCATTGGCCGGCAACCCGTCCCTGATCAACACGCCGCGCGTACAGGGCCTGCCCGACACCAGCGTGCGCAGCAACCCTCATAAATACCTGATCGAGACCAACCCGGTACTCACCGACCTCAAGCAGTTCATGAGCTCCGATTACCTGCTGGCCAACCTCGGTTACGACCCCGACACCAGCGCCAAGCGCCTGGGTGACGGCTTCTTCGAACAGCGGCTGATTCAGCAAGCCGTGGTCGAGCGTACCGGGCAGCGTTTCATCGATGGCCAGACCTCCGACGAGGCCATGTTCAAGTACCTGATGAACAACGCCATCGCCAGCAAGGACGAACTGAACCTGTCCGTAGGCGTGACCCTGACGGCCCAGCAAGTCGCGGCCCTGACACACGACATCGTCTGGCTCGAAGAGCATGAAGTGAACGGCGAAAAGGTCCTGGTGCCGGTGCTGTACCTGGCCCAGGCCGATAACCGCCTGGCGCCCAATGGCGCATTGATTCAGGGGCACGATGTAACGCTCATCGCAGGGCAGGATCTGAATAACGCCGGGACCTTGCGCGCGACCAACAACCTGGCTGCGTCCGCCGTACAGGACCTCACCAACGGAGGCTTGATCGAAGCCGGAAACCGTCTTGACCTGATGGCAGGGAACAACATCGTCAACACCGCCGGCGGCGTCATCGCCGGTCGTGATGTAACCCTGACGGCAATCAAAGGCGATGTCATCAACGAGCGCAGCGTCACCAGCTCGGACTTCACCAACAA
>NZ_JBSVXG010000175.1:0-12534 GCF_054070595.1 Pseudomonas sp. SDO55104_S430
GTGTTAGCGAAAGAGGTGTGTTGTTGAGCGTATATGTAGATGAACATGCCCTCTTCGCGAGCAAGCCCGCTCCCACATTTGTTTTGTGTTTGTCTTTAAATTTCATGCGACAGGAGATTCACCGTGTCCTCTCCCATCCCGGTCACGATCCTCAGCGGCTTCCTCGGCGCCGGCAAGACCACGCTGCTGCGCCATTTGCTCAAGGCCGAGCACGGCCTGAAGATTGCCGTGATCGAAAACGAATTCAGCGACGCCGGCATCGACACCCAGTTGTTGGGCGAAGAACCGGTGCAAGTGATGACGCTGTCCAACGGCTGCGTCTGCTGCACCATTCACACCGACCTGACCAAGGCCCTGTACCTGCTGCTCGAACGCCTGGACAGCGGTGAAATTGCCTTCGACCGTCTGGTGATCGAATGCACCGGGCTGGCCGATCCGGCGCCGGTGGCCCAAACCTTCTTCATCGACGAAGAGCTGCGTGAGCGCTACATCCTCGATGGCATCATCACCCTGGTGGACGCGGCGCATGCGGAGCAGCACCTGACTCAAACCATCGCCCAGGCGCAGATCGGTTTCGCCGACCGTTTGCTGGTGAGCAAGCGCGACCTGGTGGACGAGTCGGCTTTCAATGCCCTGAGCGAGCGCCTGACCCGCATCAACCGCCGCGCGCCCATTCGCGTGGTAGATCACGGCAAGATCGATCTGGCGGAAATGCTCGATGTGCGCGGTTTCAATCTCAATGCCGACCTGGGCGGCGGAGTGAGCTTGCGTCCGGTCAGTGCGGCGCCTTCCATCGACCGCATTTCCAGCCTGGTGCTGCGCACCGACAAGCCGCTGGATATCGACAAGCTCAGCGAGTTCATGAACGAGTTGCTGGAGGATCATGGCAAGCAGCTGCTGCGCTACAAGGGCGTGTTGAACATCCTGGGCGAACCGCGCCGCATGGTGTTTCAGGGCGTGCTGAAGCTGTACGGTTTCGATTGGGATACCGAATGGGCCGAAGGCGAGCCGCGGGAAAGCGTGATCGTGTTCATCGCCGATGATTTGCCGGAAGAGAAGATCCGTGAGGGGTTCGCGAGAGTCGCGGCGGATTGAGCAGGGCGGAGGCGGGCGAGAGCGTCGCTCATTGCCCGCCGGAGGCTGAAACCTGACGCATCAGACTTCGTCAGGATGATTGATGTAAGGTGCGTTTCTTTGAAGAATGTTCAGTTTGAAGGACAAGGGTGTTCCACCTTTGTCCCCTATATAAGTGTGTCCGGAATCATGGACGTTGTGAGCGTGAATCAATCCCGAGTTCTTGACTTGTAGAAAGATGGTTGTCGTATCTTCCTCAATGCAGTCGAGGTTGATCGGGCAGTGGTCTTTGTTGATTAAGTTAAATGTTGATGACTCTTCCGAGCGAAGTGCGCCAATCTTGCCTTTATCACTGCCAAGGCATTTTCCGTAATATTGTCCTGGCGTTCTTATGTAGAGGGTATAGCCGTGAGAGGTATGCCTGAAATATATCGTTAGTAAGTCAATGGGGTCGGCTGAAGTGTGGGTGCGAAGTGCCAGGAAGTGGGAGTGATCTATTCTTGGTGGCCGTCCTGTGAAAACTCCTCCACTGAACAAGGGCTTCGCTACATAGACCGGTCCGCCGTTGAAGGCTTCGAGAAAATGCAGTTGTCTATCGTCGACGCTCAGGTTCGCGATGAACGATTTCTGTCGATCCGTGCTCATGATTGGCTCCTTGCCAAGATGATCAAGCCGCGCCGCGACTGATGATATTAAGTCGGAAATCCAGGGGCTCCGAGCGGTGCGACTCCGTGCAGACGAGGCCGCCGACCCTGGTTTTGCCCCGCACGCTCAAGGTTTTGCCACCTCTGGTCTGAATCCTGATCTGAGGCTTGTCGTTGCTGAATTGGTCGAGGGTAATGATTCGCCCTTGCTGGTCGAGCAGGTTGTAGGTGGTTTGTCCGTCATCGGGCTTGAAGGCGCCAATGAAATCCTTGTCTTCATTGCTCAATGCCTGACGGTGGTAGAGGCCATTGGTAAGAAGATAGATGGAGTAGTAATCTTCAATGCAATAAAAGTAAAGCTTTAGTTGATCGGGCGGCGCGATTCCCATTACACATAGATTGGTAGAAGCGTTCATGTTGGCTTCAAATGACCACACGTCGTAATCCAGTTTTCTGATGTGCATGGTCTTGCCGTAGGTCAATCTGGGTAGATGCAAGTTTCCATGGTTGGTACTTATAGTGGCGACAAAAGAACGTTCTTTGTTGTGGCTCATAGGGTCAATTCCATTTGATTGAGTTCGTTGCTATAGGCAGTTGGTGCCTCGCTGTTTATCAAGCTAGCAGCAATGAAGTTGAAGTGAGATGGTGTTTTAATAAATTGATGTTTCTGAAGTTGCTGTTCAAAGCGTTGAAGTTGTTTTGCAAATAGCCGAATTTCGGGCAAAAAAATCCCGGCCACTGGGCCGGGATTTTTTATTGCTCTGCTATCAGGCGCCGTATACCGGCAGCTTCTTGCAGATGGCTTTGACTTTCTCACGAACGGCGTCGATCACCGCTTCGTTGTTCAGGTCAGCCAGGATGTCGCAGATCCAGCCGGCCAGTTCCTTGCACTCGGCTTCCTTGAAGCCACGAGTGGTCACGGCCGGAGTACCGAAGCGCAGGCCGGAAGTGACGAACGGGGAGCGTGGGTCGTTTGGCACGGAGTTCTTGTTCACGGTGATGAAAGCCTTGCCCAGAGCGGCGTCGGCGTCTTTACCGGAGATTTCCTGCTTGATCAGCGACAGCAGGAACAGGTGGTTCTCAGTACCGCCGGAAACCACGTCGAAACCGCGCTCGATGAACACGCTGGCCATGGCCTGGGCGTTTTTCACCACTTGTTGCTGGTAAGCCTTGAACTCAGGCTGCAGCGCTTCCTTGAAGCAGATCGCCTTGGCAGCGATCACGTGCTCCAGCGGGCCGCCCTGGGCGCCCGGGAATACCGCGGAGTTCAGCTTCTTCTCGATGTCGGCGTTGGCGCGAGCCAGGATCAGGCCGCCACGTGGACCGCGCAGGGTCTTGTGAGTGGTGGTGGTCACGACGTCGGCGAACGGAACCGGGTTCGGGTAGACACCGGCGGCAACCAGGCCAGCCACGTGGGCCATGTCGACGAACAGGTAGGCACCGACCTTGTCAGCGATGGCGCGGAAGCGTGGGAAGTCCAGGACCTGCGAGTAGGCGGAGAAACCGGCCACGATCATTTTCGGCTTGTTCTCAACAGCCAGACGCTCGACTTCGTCGTAGTCGATCAGGCCGTTGGCGTCGATGCCGTACTGGATGGCGTTGTACAGCTTGCCCGAAGACGAAACGCTGGCGCCGTGGGTCAGGTGACCGCCGTGGGCCAGGCTCATGCCCAGGATGGTGTCGCCAGCGGACAGCAGGGCCAGGTAAACGGCGCTGTTGGCTTGCGAACCGGCGTGCGGCTGAACGTTGGCGTAATCGGCGCCGAACAGTTCTTTTGCACGGTCGATGGCCAGCTGCTCAACGACGTCGACGTACTCGCAACCACCGTAGTAGCGCTTGCCCGGGTAGCCTTCGGCGTACTTGTTGGTCAGTACCGAGCCTTGAGCTTCCATCACCGCAGGGCTGGTGTAGTTTTCCGAAGCGATCAGCTCAATGTGCTCTTCCTGGCGCTGAGCTTCTTGCTCCATGGCGGCAAAGAGATCGGCGTCGTACTTGGCAATAGTCAAATCACGGCTGAACATGGCGGTCCTCAAGGATCGGGGGCGGAAAAGGGGGGCATTCTACCCCAACGGGTTTTGGAAGGCATATGAAAGGACGTCATGTCGCAGACAAGTGGGCTTCATGAGGGGATATGCGGCGTTCAGGCGTGCATTATCGCGAGCAGGGTACGCATTTCCAATGTGGGAGCGAGCCTGCTCGCGATGAGGGCCTTCAGTCGAACTCGAACAACGCGTCCTTGATGAACTGCTCTTCGAACCGGTCCGCCGGCACCGGGCGGCCGAACAGGTAGCCCTGGACTTCGTCGCAGCCGTGTTCGCGCAGGAAATCCAGCTGTTCCTGGGTTTCCACACCCTCGGCGATCACCGCCAGATTCAGGCTGTGGGCCATGGCGATGATCGCCCGGGCGATCTGCGCATCCTGCTCGCCCGAGGGCAGGCCATCGACGAAGGTGCGGTCGATCTTCAGCACATCGATCGGGAACTGCTTGAGGTAGTTGAGCGATGAGTAACCGGTGCCGAAGTCGTCGACCGCCAAGCTCAGACCGAGATTCTTCAGGCCATCGAGAATCTGCATCGCCTCGCTGACTTCGCGCATCAGGATGCTTTCGGTCAGTTCCAGCTCCAGGCACGCCGGCGGCAGGCCTGTTTCCTTGAGGATGGTGGCGATCCGCGTGCCCAACTGGCCATCGGAGAACTGCCGCGCCGAGATGTTCACCGAGACTTTCGGCACCCGCATCTCGGCCTGATGCCAGGTCTTGAGCTGGCGGCTGGCCTCGCGGATCACCCAGTCACCCACATCCACCACCAGGCCCAGTTCCTCCAGCACAGGAATGAAGTCCGCCGGCGGCACCATGCCGCGGCGCGGATGACGCCAGCGCAGCAGGGCTTCGGCGCCGGTCAAACGTTTGCCATCGCCGCTGAACTGCGGCTGATAGAACAGCGTGAACTCGTTCTGTTCCAAGGCGTGACGCAGATCGCTTTCCAGCTCCAGACGCTCCAGGGCGCTGGCGTTCATGTCCGCCTGATAGAACTGGAAGTTGTTCTTGCCGCGTTCTTTGGCGTGGTACATCGCAGTGTCGGCGTTCTTCATCAACTGGCTGAGTTCGTTGCCGTCCTGCGGGCTCAGGGCGATGCCGATGCTGGCCGTGACGAAGAACTCGCGGCCTTCGAGCACGAACGGCTTCACCAGCCCGGCGAGAATTTGCTCAGCCACGTGAATCGCCCGGTTCAAGGCGGTTTCACGGTTGGCTCGAGGTTGCAGGAGCAGCGTGAACTCGTCGCCGCCCATGCGCGCCACGGTGTCGTCATCGTCGACGCATTCGAGCAGACGGGTCGCCATTTCCTTAAGCATGCGGTCGCCCGCGGCATGGCCCAGTGAGTCGTTGATCGGCTTGAAGCGGTCGAGGTCGAGGAACATCAGCACCACCCACGACTTCTGCCGTTCGGCCGCTTGCAGGGCGGTGTGCAGGCGGTCCTGGAACAGCGAGCGGTTGGGCAGGTGCGTCAGGGCGTCGTAATAGGCCAGGCGGTGAATCCGCTGCTCGCTGGCCTTGCGCTCGCTGATGTCGCTGAAAAAGCACACGTAGCTGGCCAGATCGCCTTCGTCGTCGAACACCGCAGTGATCCCGACCCAGGCCGGGTAATGCTCGCCGTTGCGCCGCTTGAGCCAGACCTCGCCTTCCCAGGTGCTGTTCTGGTTCAGTTGCTTGAGCACATATCGCAGGTGGGCTTCCTGCTGCTCGTCGACGGTCAGCATGTTCGGCAACTGGTCGAGGACCTGTTCCACTGCATAACCGCTGACACGGCTGAAGGCTTCGTTAGCCTGGACGATGTAGCCGGCCGGATCGGTGATCAGGATCGCCGAGGTCGAGTGCTCGAAAACCGTGGCAGCCATGCGCAGGTCTTTTTCCGCGCGGCGCTGCTGGCTGACGTCGCGACCGACCCCGAGAACGCCTTCGAACGCGTCGTGCTCGTCCCAGACCAGCACCAGTCGCAGCTCGATCGGAATCTTGCGCCCGTCGGCCCGCAGGCAGTCGAACAGGAACAATTGCGTCTGCACCTGGCTGCGCAGCAGCGCCAATTGCTCGGGTTGATCCAGCGCCTTGCTGACCCGTTCCATCAGACTGTAGATGCCGGTCAGCTGCTGCGGGTTGGCGATGGTCGAGTGCCAGCCGTTCTGGAAAATCCACTCGGCGTCGTAGCCCAGCACGGCCTGCACCGACGGGCTGACGTAGTTGAGGCTCAGACGGCTATCGGTCGAGATGATCACGTCGCTGATGCTTTCGGCGAGCATCCGGTAGCGCTGCTCGCTGTCGCGCAGCGATTCACTGGCTTCGATCTGCTCGGTAACGTCTTTTGCGACACCAATGATGCGGGTCACCTGGTTGTGCTTGTCCCGGGCCAGGGCCTGTTCGCGAATGTCGAAACGCCGCCATTCACCGTTGCGGTGGCGGAAGCGCAACTGGCATTGCATCAACTGGCTGTAGCCATCCTGGCGTTGCAAATGGCGCGAGCGGTGGTAGAAGTCGGCATCGTCGGGGTGCAGAAGGATTTCCCAGAAATACTCGCCCATCTGCTGCAGTTCGGTGCGGTTGTAACCCAGGGTCTGGCCCAGATGATGGTTGCTGAAAATCATCCGCTGGCTGATCACATCCTGCACATAGAGGTGATCGGGCACGGTACGCACCACGTCGGACCAGAAACCTTCACGCTCCTGCAGCGACAGCTCTGTGAGCTTGCGGCTGGTGATATCGGTGATGCTCAGAATCACCGCTTTATAGTCTTCCGGGCTTTGCGGCAGGCGCAGCACCAGCCACAGGTGCTGGTCGCGGCCGGCGGCGTCCTGGAGCTTGATCTCCAGTTCCAGCTGCTTCTGTTGATTGAGCGTGGCCTCGAGCACCTGATTGCCGATGGCGCTGCCATCCAGCGGGTTGCCTTCTATCAGCAGGTCCCAGGCCTGTTCGCGGGAGCCGACGTTGAGCAGTTGCAACGCCATCTGGTTGACTTCGGTAACGCGTAGCGCCTGCAGCAGCTGTCGGCGTTGTTCCGCGTCCTGCAGCCATTCGCGCAATTGCTCGGTGCTTTGCACGCGCGCCTTGTCGAAAGCGCTCATCAGGCCGGACATGTCGAGTACACACAGGGCCACGCCCGTGCCTTCGAAAATCTCCTGATAACGCCGGCGACCTTCATGCAGTTGGCTCTGGCGCCGGCGCATGTTCAGCAGAACGATAAAAGGCAGCATGGAGAAGGCCAGGCCCAGCAGGCATTTGCCGATGAAGGCCGGCAGCAGTTCTTCCAGCACCTGCTGGCGATCGAACAGCCCGCGCAGTTGCCAGTCGCTGCTGCTCAGGGGCACGGTCAGCACGCTGTCGTTCAGATCGTCTTCGGTCAGCGTTCCCCGGTTGACCAGGGGCAGCGCTTCATCGCGACTGATGATCTGATGGTTGTTGCGGTTTTCCACCAGCCACTGCGGACGGTGCTCGGCATCGCCCAGTTGGGTCAGGGAGGAGAAAAACGTCGGCTTGAAGCGCAGGGCCCAGTAGCCTCGGGCGCTGCCGCTGGCCTGATGCAGCAGCAGATGCACGATCGAGCCGTCGATGGCGTTGCTGAAATAGTGAGGCTGGGCACGACTGCGCCGCACCAGTTGGCCCAGGTAGTCGGCGTCTTCGCTGTTGCTCGCGCTGTCGGCGAGTACGACACCCGATGGGCTGAGCAAGGCGAGGCTGACCAGATCGGGCAGCGATTTCTGCAGCTTGCGCAGCAACTCCTGCTGTTCCTCGATGCCTTGCGGCTGTTCGACGATGGGCAGAAGGTTCAGGGCGATTCGAGCATTCAGCGCCATGTTCAGGCTGACTTGGGTGGCCAGGTCGGCGGTGTAATCGATGGTGTACTGACGCTGGGTTTTCTGTGTTTCTCGCAACTGGTCCAGCAATTGCCAGAACATCAGCGCGAGCAGCAACAGCACCAGAGTCGCCAGGGCGCTTTTCAGGGTTCCGCGCAGGGGCGAACCGTTCGCGGTTGTCGGCGCACGAGTGGTCAGGGGCGGAGGGGCAATGGACAAACTGTAATCCTGCGGTTGGGCTGGACTGGCGCGACGTGCACTATAAGCCGGACGCCCAAAGGGCGGCTAGCATGCCTTGAGTTGTGGCAAAGTGCCAGCCCCGCTCGGCTGGACGGCCTCTCGTCATTCAGGTAGCTTTGCCGGTTACGCGGGAGCGTTCCAGCTCCTAGAATCAGACTTTTTTCAGCGCGCACGCTTGGGTCTCCATCGAGCGGTCCACGCGCACGGTCTGGCCCGGGCATCGCCTGCGCTTTCATCATTCATCAGTCACTGACCCTAGGTTCTCCATGGCTCAATACGTATTCACCATGCATCGGCTGGGCAAAGTTGTGCCGCCGAAGCGGGAAATCCTGAAAAACATCTCCCTGTCTTTCTTCCCCGGCGCCAAGATCGGCGTGCTCGGCCTCAATGGTTCGGGTAAATCCACTCTGCTGAAGATCATGGCGGGTGTCGACACCGAGTTCGAAGGCGAAGCGCGTCCGATGCCGGAACTCAACATTGGTTATCTGCCGCAAGAGCCGCAACTTGATCCGACCAAGACCGTGCGTGAAGTGGTCGAGGAAGCGGTCAGCGTGATCAAGGACGCCCAGGCACGCCTGGACGAGGTCTACGCCGCCTACGCCGATCCGGATGCCGACTTCGACAAGCTGGCTGCCGAACAGGCCAAGCTCGAAGCGATCCTGCAGGCCAGCGATGGTCACAACCTGGAGCGCCAGCTGGAAGTCGCCGCCGATGCGCTGCGTCTGCCGGCGTGGGACGCCAAGGTCGAACACCTGTCCGGTGGTGAAAAGCGTCGTGTGGCCCTGTGCCGCCTGCTGCTGTCGGCCCCTGACATGCTGCTGCTCGACGAACCGACCAACCACCTGGACGCCGATTCCGTCGCCTGGCTGGAGCACTTCCTGCACGACTTCCCGGGCACTGTGGTAGCGATCACGCACGACCGTTACTTCCTGGACAACGTCGCCGGCTGGATTCTGGAACTGGACCGCGGTGCGGGCATTCCTTACGAGGGCAATTACTCGGGTTGGCTGGAAGCCAAGTCCGATCGTCTGGCCCAGGAATCCAAGCAGCAGTCGGCTCACGAAAAAGCCATGAAGGAAGAACTGGAGTGGGTGCGCAAAGGCGCCAAGGCCCGCCAGTCCAAATCCAAGGCTCGTCTGCAACGCTTCGAAGAAATGCAATCGCAGGAATTCCAGAAGCGCAGCGAAACCAACGAGATCTACATCCCGGCCGGTCCGCGCCTGGGTGACAAGGTCATCGAATTCAAGAACGTCACCAAGGGCTACGGCGATCGTGTACTGATCGACAACCTGTCGTTCGCCATGCCAAAAGGCGCGATCGTCGGCGTTATCGGTGGTAACGGTGCCGGTAAATCGACCCTGTTCCGCATGCTGATGGGCAAGGAAACTCCGGATTCGGGCTCCATCGAAATCGGCGAAACCGTGCAACTGGCCTGCGTCGACCAGAGCCGCGAAGACCTGGACGGCAGCAAGACCGTGTTCCAGCAGATCTCCGACGGTTCCGACCAGATCCGCATCGGCAACTACGAGATCCCGTCGCGTACCTACGTCGGTCGCTTCAACTTCAAGGGCGGCGACCAGCAGAAGTTCGTCAAGGACCTGTCCGGTGGTGAGCGCGGTCGTCTGCACCTGGCGCTGACCCTGAAGGAGGGCGGCAACGTCCTGCTGCTCGACGAACCGTCCAACGACCTCGATGTCGAAACCCTGCGTTCCCTGGAAGAAGCCCTGCTGGACTTCCCGGGCGCCGCCATTGTGATCTCCCACGATCGGTGGTTCCTGGACCGTGTGGCTACGCACATCCTGGCGTACGAAGACGACTCGCAAGCGGTGTTCTTCGAAGGCAACTACACCGAATACGAAGCTGACCGCAAAAAGCGCCTCGGCGAAGCGGCGGCCCAGCCGCATCGTGTACGGCACAAGAAACTGGCCTGATTTCGGGTTGGTTGCAAAGAGAACGGAGCCTTCGGGCTCCGTTTTTTTTGCCTGGATTTTTTCAGTGGCACCGCGTCGTACCCTTCGCGAGCAAGCCCGCTCCCACAGAAATATCAGTCACAGGAAATCCATCGACATACCCGGTCACTGTGGGAGCGGGCTTGCTCGCGAAGAGGCCGTCACGGATGGTGCAAAACCCGAAATGTGAATCCCTTTTCTGGTGCAAAAACCAGCAAAAAGCCCACTCGATTTATATCCTGTGCACCATTTAATTTCATCAATGCGACATTCTGCGCTGTTCCAGTGCGTGAATCCTTTGTTAAAGTCCGGCTCAAATTTTCCAACGACAATAAATTTGCCGAGACTTTTCCATGATCGAATCCGTCGAATCCTTCCTCGCCCGCCTCAAGCAACGCGACCCTGACCAGCCTGAATTCCATCAGGCCGTAGAAGAAGTTCTGCGCAGTCTGTGGCCGTTTCTGGAGGCCAACCCGCACTACCTGACCTCGGGCATCCTGGAGCGCATCTGCGAGCCGGAGCGGGCAATCACATTCCGCGTGTCCTGGGTCGACGATCACGGCAAAGTGCAGGTCAACCGCGGTTTCCGCGTGCAGATGAACAGCGCCATCGGTCCGTACAAGGGCGGCCTGCGCTTCCATCCTTCGGTGAACCTCGGCGTGCTGAAGTTCCTCGCCTTCGAACAGACCTTCAAGAACTCGCTGACCTCGCTGCCCATGGGTGGCGGCAAGGGCGGTTCGGACTTCGATCCGAAGGGCAAGAGCGACGCGGAAGTCATGCGTTTCTGCCAGGCCTTCATGAGCGAGCTGTACCGTCACATCGGTGCCGACGTTGACGTGCCGGCCGGTGATATCGGCGTTGGCGCTCGCGAAATCGGTTTCCTGTTCGGCCAGTACAAGCGCCTGAGCAACCAGTTCACCAGTGTGCTGACCGGCAAGGGCCCGAGCTACGGCGGCAGCCTGATTCGTCCTGAGGCTACCGGTTTTGGTTGCGTGTACTTTGCCGAGGAAATGCTCAAGCGTCGCGGTGAAACCGTCGAAGGCAAGCGCGTGGCGATTTCCGGTTCCGGCAACGTCGCGCAATACGCGGCGCGCAAGGTGATGGATCTGGGTGGCAAGGTGATTTCGCTGTCCGACTCCGAAGGCACCCTGTATTGCGAAAGCGGTTTGACCGAAGAGCAGTGGCAGGCGGTGCTGGAGCTGAAGAACGTCCAGCGCGGGCGTATCCGCGAACTGGCCGCTCGTTTCGGTCTGGAGTTCCTCGCCGGTCAGCACCCGTGGGGGCTGAGTTGCGACATCGCATTGCCATGCGCCACCCAGAACGAACTGGACGCCGAGGCCGCTCGCACATTGCTGCGCAACGGCTGCGTCTGCGTGGCCGAAGGCGCGAACATGCCGACCACGCTCGACGCGGTGGACCTGTTCATCGAGGCGGGCACCCTGTTCGCTCCGGGCAAGGCGTCCAATGCCGGTGGCGTGGCCGTGAGCGGGCTGGAGATGTCGCAGAACGCCATGCGCCTGCTGTGGACCGGCGGTGAAGTGGACAGCAAGCTGCACGCGATCATGCAGTCGATCCACCACGCTTGCGTGCATTACGGCGAGGAAAACGGCCAGGTCAACTACGTCAAGGGCGCGAACATCGCCGGCTTCGTCAAGGTTGCCGAAGCGATGCTCGCTCAGGGCGTGGTCTAAGTCGGCTCGATGCGGATGACCTCGATCAACTGATCGCCGGCCGGGCGCTGCCAGAGCACCTCATCGTTGAGTTGTGCCCCGAGCAGCGCCCGACCCAGTGGCGAGCCCCAGTTGATCAGGCCTTTAGCGGCCGCGGCCTGGTCTTCACCGACCAGTTGCACGCGGCGCTCGGTGCCGTGCTCATCGGCATAGGTGACCCAACTGCCTATCTGGACTTTGCTGGTTGAAGTCGCAGGGGGCACGACCTGAGCGCTTTGCAGGCGCTGAAGGAAATAGCGCAGATCCCGCTCAAGATTGACCAGCATCTGCTTGTCGACCTGATCGCCCAGCGCCGACTGTTGAGCATGCATTGACTGCAGCTCGGCGACCTTGTCCTGCAATTGGGCAAAGCCTGCGGGCGTGACGTAATTGGGCTGCGCGCTGACCTGTCGCTCGACCGGCTGATCGGCTTGCGCGGCGGCATTATCCTCATTGACGAAGGCGCGACTCATGGTTTCCTCCCGTTATAGGGTTTGGGCCATGGTTGCAGGCTTTTGGTTTCACTGAATGTCTATTAGCGACTTACGGCGAGCGATAGGCCCGGGCGGCGTCCTGGTCCTTTTGCTGTTGCCAGGCTTTGTCGCGCTCGCTCTGGTGGCTGTTGTAATAGTCCTGACGGTCCTGGCTCTCGCGCATGGCCTGGCATTGTCGGAAACCATCGCTCCAGCCTTCGGCGTAGTTGTTGTCTTTCAGATAGCGCGGCACGTTCTTGCGAAACTCGCCGGTGATGGCGCCCGCGGCTTGGCGGCCACTGCTGCAGCCGTCATCGAAACCATCGGCAAACGCCGGCGGATAACCTCTGGCGATCAGATCTTCGTGGGTTGTCTGGCAACCCGCAATCAACAGCGACAAACCAATCACACCTGCACAACGCAACATCTCGGGCTCCCGGACCGTTAAACGGCCTACAGGGAAAGTCTAGGTGCGGGTTCGTCAGTGCGGCGTGAAAGAAAGATCAAAAGATCGCAGCCTTCACTGTAGGAGCGAGGCTTGCCCGCGAAGAGGCCGGCACATCCCACACTTATGTCTCCTTCGACACCCCCTTCTCTGGCCAGC
>NZ_JBSVXG010000176.1:0-12369 GCF_054070595.1 Pseudomonas sp. SDO55104_S430
GTGGGAGTGGTCTTGCTCGAGAGGGTGTTGGGTCAGGCGGCATCAATGTTGAAGGGACTACCGCATTCGCGAGCAAGCCCGCTCCCACAAAGGATCTGCGTCGTACACAGAGTATGTGATCAACCTCAATCCACCTGTGGGAGCGAGCCTGCTCGCGATGGCATCTGATCAGCCAAAATCTCTATTGAATGTGCCGGCCTCTTCGCGGGCAAGCCCGGCTCCCACAGGGTTCGGGGTTGTTCGCGGAATTTGAGTACACCAAATAAACCTGTGGGAGCGGGCTTGCCCGCGATGGCGGTGTGTCAGGCGATGGCAATGCTGAAGTTACAACCGCATTCGCTGGCAAGCCTCGCTCCTGCAGAGATCCGGTGCTTAGCGAAGGCCGTACCCGGCCAGTTTCTCCTCCAGCCGCTTTCTCACCTGCGGCCATTCTTCATCGATGATGCTGAACCGCACCGAGTTGCGCTTGCGGCCATCGGGCATGATGCGTTCGTTTCTGACGATGCCTTCCTGCTGCGCGCCCAGGCGCAGGATTGCGTTGCGCGAGGCCTGGTTGGTTTCATCAGTGGTGAATTGCACCCGCACGCAGTTCAGTTCCTGGAAGGCATAACGCAGTAGCAGGTATTTGGCTTCGGTGTTGACGAAGGTTTTCTGCCAGCGCGCCGAGATCCAGCTACTGCCGATTTCCAGCTTGCGGTTGAGCGGGTCGATTTTCCACAGGCGGGTCGAGCCGATCACTTCGCCGCTGTCCTTCAACACAATCACGAAAGGCTGCACCGTCCCGGCCTCGCGGCCGTCGAGGGCTTTTTTCAGGTAGGCGTCGACGGTGGTGGCGCTGGGTACGACCGTGACTTTCAGGTTCCACAGTTCACCATCCGCGGCGGCGTGTACCAAGGCGTCGGCGTCGGTGTATTGCAGTGGGCGCAAGCAGATCCGCTGGCCCTGCAAGAAGGTGTCTGTCATCTAGGTCTTACTCGGCAAGCAGAGAGGGCAAGGGCGTCCATTACGCCGCACCAGTGATTGTCGACGCAACCACCCGCCAGCAAAACGGTCACAACCTCGACACCCAACCAAACGGATCGGGGCCATGAAAAAGCTGAAAATCGCCACCTTCAACGTCAACGGCATGCGCGCCCGGTTGCCAAACCTGCTGGCGTGGCTCGAACGCGAGAGACCGGATATCGCCTGTTTGCAGGAACTCAAGTCGGTCGACACCGCGTTCCCCGCCGCAGAGCTTGAGGCCATCGGTTATGGCGCGATCTGGCAGGGGCAGGCGTCGTGGAACGGCGTGGCGATCCTGGCGCGTGACGCGCAGCCGCTGGAGAGCCGGCGAGGGCTGCCCGGCGATGACAGCGACACTCACAGTCGCTATCTGGAGGCGGCGGTGCACGGCGTGCTCGTCGGCTGCCTGTACTTGCCCAACGGCAACCCGCAACCCGGGCCGAAATTCGATTACAAGCTGGCGTGGTTCGAACGGCTGATCAGTCATGCGCAAACGCTGCAAGGCAGCGAGCATCCGGTGATTCTGGCCGGTGATTACAATGTGGTGCCTACCGATCTCGACATCTACAACACGCGCTCGTGGCTCAAGGATGCCTTGCTGCAACCGGAGAGTCGCGAATGCTATCAGCGCCTGCTGGACCAGGGCTGGACCGATGCTCTGCGTCATCTCTACCCGGAGGAGCGCATCTACACCTTCTGGGATTATTTCCGCCAGCACTGGCAAAAGAACTCCGGGCTGCGTATCGATCACCTGCTGCTCAATCCGGCGTCGAGCCCTTACTTGCAGAACGCGGGCGTCGACGCATGGGTGCGCAACGAAGAGCACGCCAGCGATCATGCGCCGACCTGGATCGAACTGGGCTCGCGCAAGCGCCGCTGAAGGGGCACCGCGGGCGATTGGCTAAATTAATTGTCAGCGGCAGCGGTTCATCCTTTATACATAGCGCCCATTGGCGGAACGATCCGCGACTTGCGTGCAAAAGGACTGAACGATGAGCGAGCCACGCCTGAGCAACCCGGCGCTATACCTGCAACGCCTGGGTTTCGACGCGCCCCCAGCGCCGACCCTGGAAACCCTGCGTCTGCTGCAACTGCGCCACACCGGCGCTTTCCCGTTTGAAAACCTCACCACGTTGTCCGGCGAACCCGTGCTGATCGACTTGCCTTCGATCGAGCACAAAGTCCTGCACGGCGGGCGCGGTGGCTACTGCTACGAACTCAACAATCTGTACCTGACGCTGCTTCAGGAGCTGGGCTTCGACGCCCGGGGCATCAGCGGACGCGTGGTCATCGGCCAGCCCGAAGGCGCCTGGCCCGCGCGTACCCATCGCTTGAGTCTGGTGACCCTGGACGGTGTGCGCTACATCAGCGATGTCGGCTTCGGCGGCATGGTGCCCACCGCGCCGCTGCTGCTCGATAGTCGCGAAGAACAACCCACGCCCCATGAGCCCTATCGCATCGAGCAACATGCCGATGGCTACACCCTGCGCGCCAGGGTCGGGGACGAGTGGCGGCAGATGTACATCTTCGACCTGCAACGCCAGGAAGCCATCGATTACACCGTCGGCAACTGGTACGTGTCGACCCATCCCGACTCGTCCTTCACCCGGCAACTCATGGTGGCGCGCACCGGGGAAGGCTGGCGCCGCACACTGAACAACGGCAGTTTCGCGATCCATCGTTCGGGCCAGGATAGCGAGCGCCGGGAGGTGGCCGAGGTGCAGGCGTTGATCGATCTGCTGGAGAGCGAATTCGGCATCCGGGTGCCTGACCATCCCGCGCTGATCCAGACCCTGGAGCGCTTGATCCAACAGCAGTAACGCCTGAGCGTGGATACAAAAAAGGGGCAGATTGAATCAATCTGCCCCTTTTCCGTGCCCGTCTAGGGTTGCACTTCAGGCTCCATCACGCGATGGATTTCCCGCAGCACTTCCGAAAGCTTTTTCTCCAGGGCCTTCAACTCGGAAGAGGTGATGCCCTTCTTCAAGTGCCCGCCAGCATCCGGCTCTGCCGACTTGCGCGGATCGGTCAGCAGCGCCCGGCGCAGGGTGTTGTTGATTGCCGTCTGGTAGCCATAGCCCTCGCTCTCCGCCAGCGCCCGGGCGGCTTCGATAACGACATCGTCGAGCATGATAGTGATTCGGGTTTTGCCTTTGCTTGAAGCGACGGCTCCGCGTTTGGCGTGGCTGAAGTCGTATTCGTCTTTCATGGGTCAAGTCTCCAGAGTCTCGAATCACCAACTATGCATATTTAATATGCATATGAAAGAGAGCGACCACAACCGATGGTCGCCGCGAACTCAAAAGCCTAGCGGGGAGAGGAAAATGGGCCGGATGGATGTATTTCGAGGTTTGAAGGTAATGGCACACAGTCTGCATGACTGACCGTTCATAACTTGACGAATAAGTTGTATACAACTCTATAGACTTTTGTCACAGATCTTGAATACAGTGTGCGCATAACAAAAACCAGGGAACCCCCTAACATGAAAACGCCCCATGTTTCACACCAACGGCCCGAAGACGAAAATCTCGGGGTCGGCGCGAATATGGCTTACGGCCTGCAACATGTTCTGACCATGTACGGTGGCATCGTCGCGGTGCCTTTGATCATTGGTCAGGCTGCCGGGCTGTCGCCGGCTGACATTGGTTTGTTGATTGCTGCTTCATTGTTTGCGGGGGGGCTGGCCACGTTGCTGCAAACCCTGGGTCTACCGTTTTTCGGCTGTCAGTTGCCGCTGGTACAGGGCGTTTCGTTCTCCGGCGTCGCGACCATGGTGGCGATTGTCAGCACGGACGGGGAGGGCGGCTTCCAGGCGATTCTGGGGGCGGTGATAGCGGCGTCGTTGATCGGCCTGCTGATCACGCCGGTGTTCTCGCGGATCACCAAGTTCTTCCCACCGCTGGTCACGGGCATCGTGATCACCACCATCGGCCTGACCTTGATGCCGGTGGCGGCGCGCTGGGCCATGGGCGGCAACAGTCACTCTCCGGAATTCGGCAGCATGGCCAACATTGGCCTTGCGGCGATGACCCTGGTGCTGGTGCTGTTCCTGAGCAAAATCGGCAGCGCGACCATCTCTCGCTTGTCGATTCTGCTGGCCATGGTGATCGGCACCATCGTCGCGGTGTTCCTCGGCATGGCGGACTTCTCGGCTGTGACCCAGGGCCCGATGTTCGGCTTCCCCACGCCGTTCCACTTCGGCATGCCGACCTTCCACTTCGCGGCGATCCTGTCGATGTGCATCGTGGTCATGGTGACCCTGGTGGAAACCTCGGCGGACATCCTGGCGGTCGGTGAAATCATCGAGACCAAGGTCGACTCCAAGCGCCTGGGCAACGGCCTGCGTGCCGACATGCTGTCGAGCATGATCGCGCCGATCTTCGGCTCTTTCACCCAGAGCGCCTTCGCCCAGAACGTCGGCCTGGTGGCAGTGACCGGGATCAAGAGCCGTTATGTGGTCGCCACCGGCGGTCTGTTCCTGGTGATTCTTGGCCTCCTGCCTTTCATGGGCCGGGTCATCGCCGCCGTGCCGACCTCCGTGCTCGGCGGTGCCGGCATCGTGCTGTTCGGCACCGTGGCCGCCAGCGGTATTCGCACGCTGTCCAAGGTCGATTACCGCAACAACGTCAACCTGATCATCGTCGCCACCTCCATCGGCTTCGGCATGATCCCTATCGCCGCACCGAACTTCTACGAGCATTTCCCAAGCTGGTTCGCGACGATTTTCCACTCGGGCATCAGCTCCTCGGCCATCATGGCGATCGTGTTGAACCTGGCCTTTAACCACCTGACCGCCGGCAACTCCGATCAGCAGTCGGTGTTCGCGGCGGGCACCGAGCGGGTCATTCGTTATCAGGACCTGGCGGCGTTGCGTGAAGGGGATTACTTCCGCGAAGGCAAACTGCATGACTGCGACGGCAAAGAAGTGCAGGTGATCGAGGTGGCAGACCACGGTCATGGCGAGCCGCGAACGACGCACGCCAGCGAGCACGCCTGACTCTCTGTAGGAGCGAGCATGCTCGCGATGGTCGTCAACGATAACGCGGGGCACCTGACACTCCGCGCTGTTCAGTCGACCATCGCGAGCATGCGCGCTTCTACAGGAGGCCAAAGATCGCGGCTCAACATCGCGAGCAAGCCGCACTCATGACCCTGAAGTTAACTGCACCAAATTCTGAAGCACATCAATCCACAAAACCCGCAGCACGATCAACCATCACGCAGACACCGAGTCATGGCTAATAGCTATGCCCGCACACCGCCTATGGGATTGAAACATTTTTAAATATTCTCGTTTTAACTAATGTTGTACGACGTCGTACTTATTGTTTTCGACTTGCCGGGTTCTCACAAAAAAAACAATGGAGATACCTTCGAATGACCAGCATTCCCAACGTGGAAGGCCAGGCCGTGGCGCCCGCGCAAAGTCGATTTCTACGAATATTCAAACTCCTGGGCCCAGGCATCATTGCCGTATTGTCCTGGCTGGGCGCAGGTGATCTGATCACTTCGTCCGTGGCCGGTGCCAACTACGGTTACGCGATGATGTGGGTATTGGCGGTGTCTCTGTTGCTGAGATACCTCATCGTCAACATCATTGCGCGCTTCCAGTTATGCAATAACCAGGGCATGACCATCCTCCAGGGGTATGCCCAGCTCAACCCGTTTTTCGCCTGGTTCATGCTGGTTTACGCCCTGTTGATGGGGCACTTGATGAACGCCTACATGATCAAGGGGGCAGGGGAGTCGTTGGCGATGCTGTTCAAGATCGACCAGCCATTGCTTTGCTCGGTGGCGGTGGTACTGGCGGTATGGATGCTGGTCGGTCGCAACATCTACTCGATGATCGAAGGCGTGATGAAGCTGCTGCTGGCGATCATGACCCTGGCGTTCATTGCCCTGGCTGTCATGTCGGGTCCGGATGTGGGCGGTATCATCAAAGGCACCATCGGCTTCAGCATTCCGAAGGACGAAGGCGTGCATGGCGCGTTGCTCGTAGCGGTGTCGGTGATCGGCGCTGTCGCGGGTTCGGTGGCCAACTTCGTGCATCCTTATGTGATGCGCCAGAAGGGCTGGACCGGGCCGCAACACAAGCGCATTCAACGCAACGATCTGCTGTTTGCGGTGTTCATCGGGATCATCATCAACCTGGCCATCTGGATTGTCGGCGCGGAAATTCTGCGTCCCAACGGCATCGAGGTCAAAACCCTGGGCGACCTGGGCAAGGCGCTGGAAATCTACTTCGGTTCGATCGGCTGGTACGTGTTCTTCATCGGCGTATTTGCCACGCTGTTTGCCAGTATTTCGGGCAAGACCACGGCTTTCCCGATGCTCATCACCGATGCCTTCCAGCATGTCTTCCCCAAGCGTCGCGACAAGTACGGCAAAGAGTTTCACCATGATCCGATGCACAAGTGGTTCATGCTGTTCATCCTCGTCACACCACTGATCTGGTCCATGCCCGGCATGCCGGACTTCGTGACTCTGACCATCGGTGTCAGTGCGCTGAACATCGTCGGCTTGCCGATCATTTCCCTCGGCCTGCTGATCATGTCCAACCAGAAAAAACTGTTGGACAAGCAGTACCGCAACAACCTGTTCGAGAACATTGCCCTGGCGTTCGCCACCGGCCTCGCTCTGTGGGTAGCCTTCCAGTTGGGCGTTGATTTGTTCGCCTGACACCAGGTCATCGTGGGGGCGCAATGCCCCCTCGATGTTTATTCCCCGCTCTGCGCCCAGCGCCCCATCAACGTATTGGATGGCAGTTGTTCGTCCAGCAGCTTCCTGGCGGTTTCCACCCCGGCCACGGGCAAGCCCTCAGGGTTCAGCAAACCGATCTGCACCAGCACGCTGGCCTGATCCCAGTAGATGTGTTCGTGATAGAGCTTGTCGCCCCGAAACTTGATCACTCCCAGCATTGGAATCTCGACGTATTTGCCGGTCGGCGCGACGTTGGGCAGCATCCAGTCGATCTCGGTGCTGTGGGTGAAGCACATGATGAATTCATCGACGATCTGCAGGGCGCCGATGGTGCGCGAGATCGGGATGAGCTTCATGTCCGGCGGGTTGCCGTGGACGAAATGGTGCTGGTAGAAGCGGCTCAGTTCCTTGGCGCCGACACCGCCGGTCATGGTCGGAATGTGGTTGACGTAGGGTTCGGCGACCATGGTTGCCATGGTCGCTGGCACATCGCGGGTGTCGAACTCGTGGCGAATGTGTTCTTCCCACAGGGCCGACAGGTTGAAGTGCGGGCCGATTTCGCGCTTGAGTGCGGCGATGCTGCGCTCGTGAGCCATCAGCGAGGCCGGCTTGTCGTAATGCATGCCACCGGCCCGGGCGAAGGCGTGGTCGACGCCGGGATAGACATAGATTTCGGCCTTGTCGTGACCGGCCAGATGCGTGCTGATCTGGTCGCGGGCAGCGGCGTCACAGTACACATCGTTTTCGGCAAAGTGCAGGACCAGACGACCCTTGAGGTTTTCCGATTCGTGCAGCAGCTGTTCGATGCCCATGCCGTAGTAGCCGACGGAACAGGCCACGTCGGTGCGGGTCGCGGTCAGCCAGGCCAGCTTGCCGCCCATGCAGAAGCCGACGTAGCCAAGGCCCGTACCCTCGACCTCGGGCAGCGCGCGCAGGGCCTTGAAGCTGGCATCGATGTCGGTGACGGCCTTGTCCACGTCCAGGCGCTGGAACAGGTCAATGGCCACCGCGAAATCCGCCTCGGTATAGCCCAGGTCGATACCCGGTTGCAGGCGCCAGAACAGGTCCGGCACCAGCGCCACATAGCCTTCCTCGGCGTAGAAATCGGCCACCGCGCGCATGTTGGCGTTGACCCCGAAAATCTCTTGGCCGATCACCACGCCGGGACCCTTGCCGCTGGCCGGCAGAGCCAGGTAACCGTTGAACGTGGCATTGCTGTCCGTTGCCCGGATTTCAATCATCTTGCCCATGTCATCTACCTCATTTCGGTTATCAGGTTTTATTGGCTGTCACGGTATTGCTGGAACCAGACCCGCGGCGACACGCCACGGTCCGGGCCGAGAATCGAAAAGCCGCCGTCCACCGGCACGTCGACACCTGTCATCCAGCCGGCGCCGGCGCTGCACAGAAAGGCCACGACGCTGCCGATCTCATGACCGCGGCCGATGCGTCCGAGGGGATGAAACGGCGCGCCGACTCGATCGGCCAGTTGCGGGTCGTCGTCACTGAAGTCGGCGACGCTGGGCGACCAGGTCCAGGCCGGAGAAACGCTGAGCACGCGGATCTGCTCCGGGGCCAGGGTCATGGCCAGGTTCTTGGTCAGTTGCAGGATGCCGGCCTTGGAGGCGGGGTAGAGCGCTCGTCCGGCCGCACCGAATTTGCCGCCGGTGCTGCCGATGTTGATCACCACGCCGCCGCTGGGCAGGTGCGCGGCGGCCTTCTGGGTAAAGATCGCCGCCGACACCAGATTGACGTTGAGGGTTTTCAACCATTGTTCGCGACTCGATGCCAGCCCCTGATCGGCGTACAGGCACGCGTTGTTGACCAGAATGTCGAGCCTGCCGAAGCGGGCCAGGGTTGCGGCGATGCAGGCGTCGATGTCTTCGTCGCACTCCACGTCGCAAGCCGAGAAGCCGCACCCTAATTCCCGCGCCAGGGCCTGGCCGCTGTCGGCGTTGCGTCCCACCAGCATCACCTGCGCACCTTCGGCGAGCAGTTGCCGGGCGATGTCCAGGCCCAGTCCCTGGGTGCTGCCGGTGACAATCGCCACCTTGCCTTCGAGCATCATGCCGATTCCTCCAGTGCCTGCCTGACATCAGTGATCCGCGCGATCAACGCCATGCTCGCCAGCGAGGCCGCATGGACGCCGCTGTCGGCACTGGCGCAGGCGTCGGCCGCTACCATCACTTCGAATCCGCAATCCACCGCATGACGAACCGTGCTCTCCACCACCGAGTGGGTGGCCACGCCGGCGATCAACAGCTGCGTGGGGTTGAAGCGGCGCACCAGGGTTTCCAGCGGCGAGCCGTAGAAGGCATTGATGCGGTTATGGGTGACGACGAACTCGAGGTTGTTGTTCTTCGGTGCCAGGTCGCTGAAAAACTCCGCGCCCCAACTTCCTTCTCGTGCCGCGCCGATGGCTGCAACATTGCGCAGGATCGGCGCGTTCTGGATCAGGTCGGCGTAGTCCGGGCGAAAGGCCACGCGCACATGGACGATCGGCCAGCCCTTGCTCCGCGCACCGGCCAGCAGCCGGCCGGCGGCATCGAGCAGTGCGTTGCGCGCGCCGTCTTCGGCCCCCAGCCCGACGCGAATCTTGCCTTCCGGATGCAACACGTCGTTCTGATAATGCAGGGCGATCACCACCGGCGCGCTCATCACACGAACACCTCGAGGTTGGCGAATACGTCGTTGCAGTTGATCAGGTCCACGCGCTTGAGCTGGATCTTCCAGCCGCCCGTTTCCTGGGCCACCAGTTTGTAGGTGTAGCGGCCGGCGAGCTGGCGTTGTTCCAGGCGCCATTCGCTGTACTGGAAGCTGGCGCTGACCACCAGCAGGCCCTGGGCGTCGAGGCCTTCGACCATCACGTTGCCGACCAGGTGCGCGGTCTGGGTCTGCGGTTGCTGGGACCAGTTACGGGCGTTTTCCACCCGGCGAATGCGTACCTCGCGCAGCATGCGGTTTTCCCAGAACAGCGAGATGTGATCGAACGGGTTGGCCTGATCGTGCTTGTGCGGCACCCAGTACATGCCGCTGTCGGTGAACAGCCTGTCCCACTCCCAGAAGCGTCGCTCGTCCAGCAGGCGGGCCTCCTGGTACAGGAACTGTTCGATCTGGCGCAGGGTGTCCACCGGAACCTGGGCAGGAGTCAGCTGGCGGGTGTCGACGTCGATTCGGCGGTCAAGCAGCATGGGTGCTCTCCTTGGCGATCAGGGTGGCGGTCATGAACTGTTTCCAGGCGGCGAACTGGTTGCGCATCGGCAGTTCGCTGGTGCCGTTGGTGGACACCGCGCCGTCTTCCAGCGGCTTATCGGTGCCGACGTAGCGGTGCATGCTGATCCACTCGCCACCGCGGGTCATGTTGCCTTCCTGGCAACGAGCATAGACCTCGACGTCGTCGGGCATGACGTTGGAGGAGGGCGAGTTGATGACGTTGGCGTAGGTCAGCGCACGGTCGAACACCGCATCCGGCGCGCCCTTGCAGCGGAAGGTCTGGATCTCGACCATGGTCTGGTCCACGGCGATCGGGCGGATCACCCGGAACTGCATGAACACCGTGTGCGGCGAGCCGCTGCCGTAGATCACCGTGTTGTGGCGGTTCATCCCCAGGATTTCCTTGGCGCGTTGCTCGCCGTAGGCTTGGCTCAGGCATTCGAAGTGGGCGCGGGAGACCTCGTCGCGCTCGGCCGCCGCCGGGTCGAAGATCGCCTCCATGTAGCCGTGGCCGTTGTGGTAGGCGCGCAGTTCGAGCTTTTCCCAGAAGTCGTAGGGCTCGCCGTTGCCGTCCATGATCAGCAGTTCGAAAGGCATTTCACCGATGGCTTCGGCTTCGCCACGGGCGGCGTCCACCGAGGATTCGTGGGTCACGCGGGCGTGCATGGTGTCGTGCAGGTTCTCGTAGAACACCTTCCAGTTCGAGCGCTGCTGGACGCGGAAAATGCCGCCCGCCACCTCGACTTCACCCACCGGCGAGCGGTCGCAGAGGTTGTCGATGGAGGTGATGACGCCACCGAGGAAGGTCTTCAGGTCCGGACCGAACGCGGCCTGGCTGGCGAACACGAAGCCGCGATAGCTCTCGACGCGGGCGACGCTGACCATGGAAAAGTCCGGGTGTTTGGGGTCGTAGCAGGTGCCCTCGAAACCGCTCTTGAGCGGCGCCGACAGGTGCTGGCCGTCGAGCTTGAACGTCCAGGCGTGGTACGGGCAGCGGAAGAATTTGCCGACACTGCCGTCGCCGTCGGCCACCAGCTTGGCGCCTTTGTGCGGGCAGCGGTTGTACAGCACGCTGATCTGCTGATTGGCGCCGCGCACCATGATCACGTCCTGATCGCCGATGCGCGTGGTGTGGTAGTCGCCAGGGTTCTTGACCTGGCTTTCGTGGCCGACGTAGATCCAGGCATTGCCGTAGATGCGCTCCATCTCCAGCTTGAACAGGGTCGGGTCGGTATAGACGCTCTTGTGCACGCTGTCCTCGCGGATCAAGGCAGCGATTTGTTCGTTGGTCGGTATCACGGGATGTCCTCGGCTTGTCACAGATCGAGCACCAGCAGCGCGCTGCTGGCACGGGAGACGCAGGTACAGAAACTGCCGCCGGCGCGGTCGCGCTCCGACAGGCAGATGTCGCGGTGATCGGGTTGGCCGTCGATGACCTGGGCGACGCACACCCCGCAGTCACCCCGACGGCAATCGAACATCGGGTCCAGGCCGGCCTCGAGCATGGCGTCCAGCACGCTTTGTCCGGCAGCCACTTGCAGGCTCACGCCGGTTTCGCGCAGATGCACTTCGAAGCCCTGGTCACCGGCCATTTCCAGGGCGCCGCTGAACAGTTCGTAATGCAGGTGATCTTCTGGCCAACCCAGTTCGCGAGCGCAGGTCAGCACGCTGTTGAGCATGGCGCTCGGGCCGCAGATGTAGAGGTGCAGGCCGGGTTTTGGCGCGGCCAGAATCGTGGCCGCCGGGAAGCGTTTTTGCGGATCGCCGCCACTGATCCAGCAGTGGTTGTTCTGGCAGGCGCGGGCTTCTTGCAGATAGGCCATCTGCGCTTCATCGCGACCGGCGTAATGCAGGGTGAAGGGCTTGCCCGCCGCCTGCAGCGCGCGGGCCATGCCGAGCATCGGCGTGATGCCGATACCGCCGGCGATCAGCAGCGCATGCTCGGTGTTTTCGCTCAGGGGAAAGTGGTTGCGCGGCGCATCGGCCAGCAGCTGATCGCCTTCCTTGAGCGAGTGCACCCAACGCGATCCGCCGGTGCTCGCGTCTTCGAGCTGCACGGCGATTTCGTAGTGCTCGCCGTCGGGCAGGTTGACCAGCGAATAGGCCCGGCGTTGAACGCGACTGCCAGGCACATGCAGTTCGAGGTGCGCGCCGGCGGTGAAGTCCGGCAGTGGCGCGGCGTTGCTGGAGACCAGCAGCACGCGGCGGATTCTGGGGGTCAGAAGCTCGGTCCGTCGGACCCTGAGCGAGAGGCTGGACATACGCAATTCCTGTCTGGATACGCAGTCACTGTATGAAGGCGGGGAGGGGCAAAAAAGCCGCAAACGGCAAAGTGGTAGCCAGATCTGGCGAGAGTGATTTTGCCCTTGTTAAACACCGTCCCCTGTAGGAGCGAGCACGCTCGCGATGGACGCCGGGACACCGCAGGGTCTCAGGTTTCCCGCGTTATCG
>NZ_JBSVXG010000177.1:0-12215 GCF_054070595.1 Pseudomonas sp. SDO55104_S430
CTTTTGATTTTGCTTTTTTTAAGAACAAGATCAAAAGATCGCAGCCTTCGGCAGCTCCTACAGGGAGCGTGTCGTTATGAGGAGAGTTTGAAAGACGCTCCTGCCAGAACGCCGACAGGCTCATCGGTAGCGGCTCCTTCAAACGCTGCATTGAGTAAACGCAGTTGGCTTGCAGTCAGCCCTATAGCCTTGTTTCTAGCAGCGCCACAGCCTTTCCTCTGCCTAGATTTTTTTAGAGCTTTACGCATACCCGCTCCATTGCTGGTCATAAATTGCATAGTTTTCAAGATACGAGGATCTCTCCTCCTTTGACTGTTCAAGTCATTGCAATTCATGTCACCCGCTGGTTATAGTCAGCGCTCGGTGTCTCTCAGCACACCCTCCACCTCATCAAAAAGATCAGCCCATGCCTGCATCCCTCATCAACGCGGTAGTCGATTCAGCGGTCAACGCTGGCGTCGTGCCGTGCGGGAATCAGCAGCCTGTGCAGATCAGTCATTACCCCCCTCCTGTCAGTCGCACTCCAGTGTGCGCGGTGGTTTCACCGCCGGGTGTTGGCATTCGGGGCTGATCGGCGTTTTCTGCTGATCCCTGCCGCCCGCCTGAAACAACGACTGAATTTCAGCTTCGGCTGAGTTGGCTTTTTGCCTGACTACAGGTGGTATTCATGTTTGCTTTTTCCAGACAGTCCGCGCTTGCGGCGACTTCCACGAGCCTGTTCGTTCTGCTGTGGAGCAGCGGGGCGATTTTCTCCAAATGGGGCCTGGCTCACGCATCTCCCTTTGCCTTTCTGCTGTTTCGCTTCGTCATCGCCCTGTGCGGGCTGGTGTTGCTGGTGCCGTTGCTCAAGCTGAAGTTGCCCAAGGGCGGGAAGCCGATGCAGTACGCGATGGCCACCGGGGTGGTGTTGCTGGGGGCTTATCAGATTTTCTATCTGCTGGCCCTGGACCTGAAGGTGACGCCGGGGGTGATGTCGACCATCATGGGCGTTCAGCCGATCCTCACGGTGGTGATCATGGAGCGTCAGCGCTCGGCCAGCCGGATTTTCGGCCTGTGCCTAGGGCTCGCCGGGTTGATCATGGTGGTGTATCAGGGCATCGGTCTGGCCGGTATGTCGCTGGCCGGGATGCTCTTTGGTTTGCTGGCGCTGGCGAGCATGACGTTCGGCTCGATCATGCAAAAGCGCATCACTGAAAATCCCCTCGGCACGATGCCCGTGCAGTACCTCGCCGGACTGCTGCTGTGCGGGATCTTCGTGCCGTTCCAGCCGTTTCATTTCGAGCACAACACGGGGTTTGTCGTACCGGTGCTGTGGATGGGACTGGTGGTGTCGGTGCTGGCGACCTTGCTGCTGTATCGCCTGATCGCCCGGGGAAATCTGGTGAATGTCACCAGCCTGTTTTACCTGGTGCCGGCGGTGACGGCGGTGATGGACTACCTGATTTTCGGCAACAAGCTGGCGGCGTTGAGCCTGCTGGGGATGCTGCTGATCATCATCGGTCTGTTCTTCGTATTCCGTAAAACCGCGTAAACCAAAAAAGGCCCGGTGCATTGATTGCACCGGGCCTTTTCATTTGGCCAGCGTATGCTCGGCGCGCACCGAATGCATGAACGCCTGCATCGCCGACGATTGAATGCGATGGCGCCGGGTGATCAAGCCATAAGGCGGCAACCTTGCCTCGAACTTGATCGGCAATACGGCCAGCAAGTCGCGGCCAGGGTAATCCTCGACCACCGACACCGGCGTCACGCCGAGCATATCGGTCTGCTGGATCAGCGAGAGCAGGGTCATGATCGAAGTGGTTTCGACAATGCTGCTGGGGATATCGACGCGGGCGTTGTGAAACACCTGATTGATGATTGCGCGCATCGGGCTTGGATGCTGTTGCAGCACCCAGGTCTGGTTCTGCAACTCGGCCCAGCTCAGTTGCGTTTCCTTCGCCAGCGGATTTTCCGCGCCGCAAATCACGCATAAGGCTTCCTCACCCAAACTGTCGAATAGCAATTCTTCGGCCCGTGCCCCGACCGGGATTCGTCCGAGTACCACATCCAGTTGATCCTGCAATAGCGCCTGCACCAACACATCGCTGGTATCGACCTGAATACTCATCGACAACCTCGGATGGCTTTGTTTCAGCGTCGCGATGGTTCGGGTCAACAACCCCGACGCCAACGCCGGAATGGCCCCGACCGCAACCCGACCGAGGTTGCCGGATTCGAGTGCCACCAGTTCCTCGCGCATGCCGCTGAGTTCGGCAAACACCATGCGCGCGTAGTAGATGACGGTTTCCCCGAACGGGGTCGCACGCATGCCCCGGGGCAGACGTTCGAAGAGTTCGACACCGAGCAGATCCTCGGCTTCGTGGAGCATCTTGGTCGCCGCCGGCTGGGTCATGCCGATATGGTCGGCGGCGCGGCGCAACGAGCCCAATTCCTGCAGCGCCAGCATCAAGCGCAGTTGGCGCAGACGCAGACGGCTGTGGATCACATTGGCAACAGGAATTCGGGTCATGGGCCGCGCTCGTAGAAAAGACTGCGGCAAGCCTGACAACAAATGTCAGGCGTTGCCAGCATTGCTGTGTCACAGCACCGATTTTGCCTTGGCGGCAGGGGATTTGCGCAGGCCGATCAGGGTTTGCAGCGCTTTGGAAATCATCGGCCAGAACAGCATCAGCAGGGCGGCCGTGGTCAGGCTGCCCACCAACGGGTTGGACCAGAAGATCCCCAGTTGCCCGTCCGAGAACAGCATCGACTGACGGAACGCATCTTCCGCCTTATCGCCCAACACCGCCGCCAGCACAAGCGGGGCGATCGGGTAGCCGAGTTTCTTGAACAGGTAACCCAGCGCGCCGAAGCCGAGCATCAGCACCACGTCGAAGAACGAGTTGTGCACCGAGTAGGCGCCGATGGCGCAGACCATGATGATGATCGGCGCAATGATCGAGAACGGAATGCGCAGGATCGAGGCGAACAACGGCACGGTCGCCAATACCACGATCAGACTCACCACGTTGCCCAGGTACATGCTAGCGATCAGGCCCCAGACGAAGTCGTGCTGTTCGACGAACAACGTCGGGCCAGGGTGCAGGCCCCAGATCATCAGGCCGCCGAGCATCACCGCGGCAGTAGCGGAACCTGGAATGCCCAGGGTCAGCATCGGCAGCAGGGCGCTGGTGCCGGCGGCGTGGTCGGCGGTTTCCGGAGCGATCACCCCTTCGACTTCACCTTTACCGAAGTTGTCGCGGTTCCTGGAGAAACGTCGCGCCAGGCTGTAGCTCATGAACGATGCCGCCGTCGGACCGCCAGGAGTGATGCCCATCCAGCAACCCACCAGCGTGCTGCGCACGATCGTCCACCAGTAGCGCGGCAGCTTGGCCCAGGTGCGCAGAATCACCATGGGCGTAATCCGCGCATGCTCGCCACGAAAAACCAGGCCTTCTTCCACGGTGCAGAGGATTTCGCCGATGCCGAACAGACCGATCACCGCCACTTCGAAACTGATGCCGGTCATCAGCATCGGCTGGTCGAAGGTCAGGCGCAGGTTGCCGGACACGGTGTCCATGCCCACCGCCGCCATGGCGAAGCCGATCATCATCGCCACCACGGTTTTCAGCGGCGGGTTCTTGCTCATGCCGATGAAGGTGCAGAACGCCAACAGATACACCGCGAAGAACTCCGGCGAACTGAATGACATGGCGAACTCGGCAATGCGGGTCGACAGGAAGGTCAGCAGCATGACCCCGCACAGGGCGCCGATCAGTGCCGAGCTGAACGCGGCTGTCAGGGCTTCGGCGGCGCGGCCTTCGCGGGCCATCGGGTAGCCGTCGAAGGTCGTCGCCACCGATGAGGGCTCACCGGGTATGTTGAACAGAATCGAAGTGATCGATCCGCCGAACAACGCCCCCCAATACATGCACGACAGCAAGATGATCGCCGACACCGGCGACATGGTGAACGTCAGCGGCAGCAGCAACGCCACGCCGTTGGGGGCGCCGAGGCCGGGCAACACGCCGACCAGAATGCCCAGCAGCACGCCGACCACCATCAGGCCGATGTGACCCGGGGTGAGGATCAGGTTCATGCCTTGCAGCAGGGAATCGAATTCGCTCATTTGAAATGTCTCCAGGCCAGGGCAATACCGTCGCCCAGGGGACCTGCATCCAGCGGGACCTTGAACCACAATGCGAAAACCAGATAGCTGAACAGTGCCGCGCCAATGGACACGCAGGCGATCATCCACTTGCCATAAGGTTTGGCGCGATCGGTGTCACGCCACATGAACCAGGCGATGAACACGACCGATGCGAGGTAAATGCCGGTGAACGGCATGGCGCCGACAAAAAGGGCAATAGGCAGGAACACCGACATCACCTGGCGGAACGCACTGCGGCTGACGAACGCCACACTCAAGACCTGCCAGCGCACCAGCGCCAATACGCCGTTGGCGATGCTGGCTGCGCTCAACAGCAGACCGATATAGAAGGGGAAGTAACCCGGCTCGGGGCCGGCGTCGCCCCAGCCGATGCCTTGTTCGTAGCTGCCGAACATCACCACCACGCCAAGCACAGTGGTGAACAGCGCCAGGCCGAGTTCGACCCAGCGGGTGCCGACCAGCGCCGGTGAATCCGAAGAATGGGACATGAAAACGTCTCCAGCAGAGGACGGCCGCCCGCAGGCGAGCGGCCGGACAACTTTAGTTTTTCAGCCAGCCGGCTTCCTTGAACACCGGGGTGACGCGGGCGGTGTCATGTTCGATGTAGGCGGTCAGCGGCTCGCCTTCGAGGAAAGTCGGCACCAGCGCGTTCTGCTTGACGTAGGCCTTGAACTCCGGGGTCTCGGTGACCTTGCGCATCAGTTCGACGTAGAACGCGCGCTGCTCGGCGCTGACTTCGCCGGGCATGAACACGGTGCGCGGGAAGCGGTACTGATCGATGCCCAGGCCCTGTTCGTGGCAGGTGGGTACGTCGGCCCAGGCTTTGTCGCCGGCGACTTTTTCGGTGTAGGTCATGCGCTCTTTACTGAAAACGCAAAGCGGTTCGACCTGATCACCGCGCCATTGGCTGATGCTTTCGCTGGGGTTGTTGACGTTGGCGGCGATGTGTTTGCCGGCCAGTTGCGTGGCGGCCTCGCTGCCGCTCTTGAACGGGATGTACACCAGTTTGCTGTTGTTGGTCTGGTTGAGCAGCAGGGTCAGGGTCTGGTCGACGTCCTTGGACTGGCTGCCGCCCATGCGCAGTTTCGACGGGTCGGCCTTGACCGCGTCATAGAAGCCTTTCGCGTCTTTCCACGGCGCGCCCTTGTAGCTCCAGAGAATGAAGTCATCCTCGGCCACTGCGGCGATCGGCGTCAGTTCCTGCCATTGGTAACCGAGCTTGGAGACCAGCGGCAGCAGGTAGATGTTGTTGGTGCCGATCACCAGTTTCTCGGCATCGCCCTTGTTCATCTTCATGTCGAGAAAGGCTTCGGCGCCATTGCCACCGCCCTTGTTCAGGACGATGGTGTTCACGTCGAGCAGCTTGTGGGTGGTGATGATCGACTGGATCAGGCGACCGAGCTGGTCGGTACCGCCACCAGGACCGCCGGCAACGATGATTTCGACGTTCTTGTCCGGTTGCCAGGCCGCGTTGGCGAGAGCAGGAAGGGTGCCGGCGGCGATCAGTGAGCAGCCAAGCATCAGACGGGATGTGCGACGGACGAATGCATTTCGCATGGTTGAAAGAGCCTCGTTTTTGTATTTGTTATGAGTGACTTGTCTGCGCGGTAAAGCCGCAAGCCTGGACCGAGTGTGGGAACGTCGGGTCGTCGCGTCTAGTCAAAACAATACATACACCGATAGCCTGGGGTTATAGCTCTTTAGTGTGCAGGTCAAATGTTGCAGACCTGTAGCAGCTGGCGAAGCCTGCGTCCGACTGCGCAACAGTCGCAAATCCTGTGTGCGAGGTCTATCTGAAACATCGCATTAGCTGATTTTACGACTGCTTCGCAGTCGGTCGCAGGCTTCGCCAGCTGCTACAGGGTGCGGTGTTCTGGAAACAAGTGGAAACAGTCGCTGGAGGGGTGAAAGCTCATTGAAAGGGCCGTGTGCCATAACTCGAGGCTATCGCCTTATTTCCAGGTTTGATTAGACGGTTATCGCTGAGCCTTCGATAGTGCTCGCCAAGGCCGCGAAATTGCGGCGTCTTCACAAAAATAATAAAAGAGGTACGCACCATGGCTCGTCCCAGTGCTTCCCTGCAATTGCCCGGCGCCGAGGCTCCGTCCGCCGCCGCTGCAATCCCGCAGGCCACCGCCGCCAAGGCCAGCAATGTGCGCTGGAGGATCTTCGCGATCATCTTTGCGCTGACCATGGTCAACCTGATTGATCGGGTGTCGCTGTCCATCGCAATGCCCACCATCGCCAACGAATTTTCCCTGTCACCGAGCATGCAAGGGCTGATTCTCAGCAGCTTTTTCTGGGCCTATGCGCTGTTGCAGATTCCCGGCGGTTGGCTGATCGATCGCTTCGGCCCGCATCGGGTGATCGGCTGGTCCACCGGCTTGTGGGGCACCTTCCAGGTACTCGCGGCGTTTGCCACCGGCGGCCTGTCGTTGTTGTTTGCCCGCGTGGCGTTGGGGGCTTCGGAAGCACCGTTGTTCCCGTCCGGTGGCAAGTTGATTTCCCTGTGGCTCGCGCCGAGCGAGCGCAGTCGCGGCGCGGTGTTGATGGACAGCGGCAGCCCGTTGGGAGTGGCGCTTGGTGGCCTGATCATCGCCTATCTGATTGTCGCGCTGGATTCCTGGCGTCTGGCGTTCGTGATCGCCGGTGTCGCAACCCTGGCGCTGGCCTGGCTGGCGTGGCGTTATCTGCGCGATGACCCCAATACCCATCCGCAGGTCAATGCGCTGGAGCTGGAAAAGATCAACGCCGGACGAGCAACGCCTGCCGCCGAGGCAGCCCGTGCGCCAGTCAAAGGATTGGGCATCGCCGCCCGTTCCTTGAGCGGCCTGCTGATCGGGCGAGCCAGTTGGGCGATGGTGTATTTCGGTCTGCTGACCTGGGGCCCGAGTTATCTTTCCCAGGCTCGCGGCTTTGACATCAAGGGCATTGGCGCGGCGACCTTCGTGATTTTCATCTGCGGCGCTTTGGGCTCGCTGACCGGTGGTTTCCTCTGCGATGGCCTGATCCGCAAGGGCGTGCGGCGCGGGGTGGCGGTCAAGAGCTTGCTGGCGTTCTCCGGCGTGGTGGCCCTCGGCGCTTTCCTGTTGTTGCCGACCTTGAGCAATCCCTACGCCGCCGTGGCGCTGCTGGCCCTGACCGCGTTCTTCCTGATGTGGGGCAGCCTCTACTGGAGCTTCCCGGCGTTGCTGGCGGCGCCTGCACGAGTCGGCTTGATTGGCGGCGTGATGAACATGGCCGGCAGCACCGGCGGCATTGCGGTGCCGATCCTGGTGGGTGTGATTCTGCAAATGAGCGGTGGCTTCGCGCCGGTGCTCGGGTTCTTCGCGGTGTGTTCGGCAGTGTTCGTGCTCGCCACCCTGTTCATCAGTCTGGATGAGGTGCGTCATGGCTGAGTCGTCTTCAAGAAGCCTATGGAAAGGCCCGATCATCGACGCCCATCACCATTTCTGGGACCCGACGATCAACCATCATCCGTGGCTCGCGCCCGAGGCGAATATCCCGTTCCGCTACGGTGATTACAGTGCAATCAAGCGTCGTTATTTTCCCGACGATTACTTCGCCGATGCCGGTCCCCACAACGTCGTGCAAACGGTGTACATCGAGACCGAGTGGGACCCGCAGGATCCGATTGGTGAGACCCGCTTCATCGAACAACTGGCCGCCCGCTACGGCGTGCCGAACGCGATCGTCGCGCAAGCCTGGCTCGATCATCCGGACGCCATCGCGGTGCTCACCGAGCAAGCGAGTTACAAATGTGTGCGCAGCGTGCGGCACAAACCCGGTGGCCCTGTGTCGCCGGCCGAGGTCGGCCATGTGCGCAGCCTGATGAGCAATGAACACTGGCGCCGCAGTTATGCCGCGCTGCAAGGGCTGGGGCTGCATTTCGACCTGCAGACGCCCTGGTGGAACCTGCACGAAGCCGAGCGCCTGGCCCGGGATTTTCCGGGCACCACGCTGATCCTCAACCACGCCGGCCTGCCCAGCGATCGCAGCGCCGAAGGCCTGGCCGGCTGGCGCCTGGCGATGTCGCGTCTGGCCCAGTGGCCCAACGTGCAGGTGAAGATTTCCGGGCTGGGCCAGGCGGGCAGGGCCTGGCGCGCCATCGACAACGCCTGGATCGTGCGCGAGGTGATCGCCATGTTCGGCACCGCCCGGGTGATGTTCGCCAGCAACTTTCCGGTGGACAGCCTGTGCGGCTCGTTCGATGACATCTACAGCGGTTTCAAATCCATCGTCGCCGATCTGCCCGTGGCCGATCAGGAGCGACTGTTCTACAGCAACGCGCAGCACACCTATCGCTGCGAGCCTTGCGCCATTGACCGGGCGCAGCCTGAACCCTTGAGGAGTGAAGCATGAAAAAAACTACCATCGCGATGGTCCTGGGCGACCCGGCGGGCATCGGCCCGGAGCTGATCGCAAGGCTGCTCGCCGAGCCCGAAGTACGCAGCAAGGCACAGGTAATTCTGATTGCCGATGAAACGGAAATGCGTCGCGGCATGGACATCGCCGGTGTGCAGTTTCCTTATCGCCAGGTGGATTCGCTTGAGCAGTTGTCGTTCGTCGACGACACGCCGCTGTTCTACGATTTTCGCGGCGCTGCGGTTGGAGAGTTCCCGCGTAGCGAAGCCAGTGTGATTGGCGGACGTTACAGCCTCGATACCCTGGAACAGGCGCTGCGCCTGACCGAGGCCGGTACTACAGACGCGATCCTTTTCGGCCCGCTGAACAAGACTTCGCTGCACATGGCCGGCATGGCCCACAACGACGAGCTGCACTGGTTCGCTGAACTGCTGGATTTCCACGGGCCGTTCTGTGAATTCAACGTGCTCGACAATCTGTGGACTTCGCGAGTGACGTCCCACGTCGCTCTGTCCGAAGTCCCGGGCATGCTGAGTGAGCAGCGGGTGGTGGAAGCGATTGAACTGATCGATACCGCCCTCAAGCGCAGCGGCCTGGAGAAGCCGCGGATCGGCGTCTGCGGTTTGAACCCGCACAACGGCGATAACGGTTCCTTCGGCCGGGAAGAAATCGACATCATCGGGCCGGCCGTTCGCACGGCTCAGGCGCAGGGCATTGCCGCCGAAGGACCATACCCGGGTGATACGATTTTCCTCAAGGTCCAGGGTGATGCCAGCGCCTTCGACGCGGTGGTGACCATGTATCACGACCAGGGACAGATCGCGATCAAGCTGATGGGCTTCTCCCGCGGCGTCACGGTGCAGGGCGGCCTGCCAATCCCGATCACCACCCCGGCCCACGGCACCGCCTTCGACATCGCGGGCCAAGGCAAGGCCAACGTCGGCGCCACCCGCCAGGCCTTCGAAATCGCCTGCCGAATGGGGGCCAGCCGCCACTGACCCCAATCCCCCAAACACCCTAAATCCCTGTGGGAGCGGGTGTGGCCAACATCAGTGCTCACCACCGACCCCTTTGTGGGAGCGAGCCTGCTCGCGATGACGGCAGTACAGACACTTCAATGGTGACTGTCAGTCTGCAATCGCGAGCAGGCTCGCTCCCACAATGTTTTTCAGGTCTGGCCAATATCAATGCCTCCCACATTTTTTGCCCAAATCAGCTGATAACCCAATTCAGGCAATATCCGCTTTTCGATATCACCCCAGGTTATCGCCGGATACGCATAAGTGATTATCCGCAGTCCCCGGGCGCTGGCTAAAGTCGCTCCATCGAGTGCCGGAAGCCGCCAACCAGGCGGTTCCGCGCACACGACCCGACAATTACAAGAAGCGCCAGCAAGGAACTGTATTCATGAAAATCAAAGCGATCCGTACCCGCGTATTCGAGTGGAAAGGCAAAGTCGTTCCCCCTCAGGCGCACTTCTGCACCAACGCCAGCGACATCCTGTTCGAACGCGGCGACGCCATGGGCTCGTTCCGTTTCCACGGCTGGCTGGTGGTGGAAGTCGAAACCGACACCGGCCTCGTCGGCATCGGTAACTGCGCCCTGGCGCCGCGTGTGGCCAAGGAAATCATCGACACTTACCTGGCACCGATCGCCATCGGCGAAGACCCGTTCGACAATGAATACATCTGGCAGAAGATGTACCGCCAGAGCCACGCCTGGGGCCGCAAAGGCATCGGCATGGCGGCGATCTCGGCGATCGACATCGCGATCTGGGACATCATGGGCAAGGCGGTCAACAAGCCGGTGTTCAAGCTGCTCGGCGGGCGCACCAAGGAAAAGATCTGGACCTACGCCTCCAAGCTCTACGCCAATGACAACCTCGACCTGTTCCTCGAAGAAGCCCAGGGCTACCTGAACCAGGGTTTCACCGCGCTGAAAATGCGCTTCGGCTACGGCCCGAAAGACGGCCCGGCGGGCATGCGTCGCAACATCGAACAGGTCCGCGCCCTGCGTGAACTGGCAGGTCCCGATGTGGACATCATGCTCGAGTGCTACATGGGCTGGACCCTGGAATACGCCCGCCGCATGCTGCCAAAACTGGCGGAATTCGAACCGCGCTGGCTGGAAGAGCCGGTGATCGCCGATGACATCGAGGGTTACATCGAACTGAAAAAAATGGGGATCATGCCGATCTCCGGCGGCGAGCATGAATTCACTTCCTACGGCTTCAAGGACCTGCTGGAACGCCGCGCCGTCGACGTGATCCAGTACGACACCAACCGCGTCGGCGGCATCACCGCCGCGCGCAAGATCAACGCCATGGCCGAAGCCTGGTCGGTGCCGGTGATCCCGCACGCCGGGCAGATGCACAACTACCACCTGACCATGTCCACCACCGCCTCGCCGATGGCCGAGTTCTTCCCGGTGTTCGACGTCGAGGTCGGCAACGAACTCTTCTACTACGTGTTCAAGGGCGAGCCGCAACCGGTCAACGGCTACATCCAGCTCGACGATCACAAGCCGGGTCTGGGCCTGGAAATCTCCGATGAGTTCCTGAGCGAATTCAACATCATCGAGTGACCTTGAAGCGCCGCTCCCGGGCGGCGCCATCCACGACTTTGCGGAGGCCGACATGCGCCTGATTCAATTTGAAAACAGTAACGGCGATCGCCAGGTGGGCGTGGTCGATGGCTCACAGGTCCAGGTATTGAAGGACACTCGCAGCACTCGCGAACTGGCACTCGCGGCGATCCGTTCCGAGCGCAGCCTGGCGGAAGAAACCATTCTGCGTGGCAGCGAAACGAGCCTCGATTATGCGCAGTTGCTGCACGAACACCGGGTGCTGCCGCCGCTGGACCACGAAGACCCGGCGCACTGTCTGATCAGTGGCACTGGCCTGACTCATCTGGGCAGCGCTTCGACGCGGGACAAGATGCACCAGCAGGACGGTGCGGTCGAAGCCGGCATGACCGACACCATGCGCATGTTCAAGTGGGGCCTGGAAGGCGGCAAACCGGCGGACGGGCAAGTCGGTGCGCAACCGGAGTGGTTCTACAAGGGCGATGGCAGCATCGTCGTGCGTCCCGGCGCGGACTTCCCGGTGCCGCCCTTTGCAGAGGACGCCGGTGAAGAGCCGGAGCTGACCGGGCTCTATGTGATCGGCGACGACGGCCTGCCGTATCGCCTCGGCTATGCCCTGGGCAACGAGTTTTCCGACCACGTCATGGAGCGGCGCAACTACCTGTACCTGGCCCATTCGAAACTGCGCAGCTGCTCCTACGGTCCGGAGTTGCGCGTCGGCGAATTGCCCCGGCACCTGGTCGGCACCAGCCGCATCAAGCGTGACGGCCAGACGCTATGGGAGAAGGAGTTTCTCAGCGGCGAGGACAACATGTGCCACAGCCTCGCGAACCTGGAATTTCATCACTTCAAGTACGCGCAGTTCCTGCGTCCCGGCGATGTTCACGTGCATTACTTCGGCACTGCCACGCTGTCGTTTGCCGACGGGGTGAAGACCCAGCCGGGGGACCGTTTCCAGATCAGCCTGGAGGAGTTTGGTGCGCCGTTGGTCAATGGCATTGGTGAAAGTGAACAGCCGTTGCCGATCGGTGAGGTGCGTGCGCTGTAAGGCTTTAACCGGCGTAAAGCTCTTCGCGGGCAAGCCTCGCTCCTACAGGGTTGGTGGTTGTTCATA
>NZ_JBSVXG010000178.1:0-12185 GCF_054070595.1 Pseudomonas sp. SDO55104_S430
GACGCCAACGATAACGCTGTCAGCCTGACGCCCCGCGTCATCGTTGACCACCATCGCGAGCAAGCTCGGCTCCTACAGGGGGATGTGTCGCCCTCCAAATCTATAAAGGTGAACCCATGTTCCTCATCGCTTTCCTGGGCGGCATTCTGACCGTCCTCAGCCCGTGCATCCTGCCGGTCGTGCCGTTCCTGTTCGCCGGTGCCGACCGCAAGCGCTCGTCGATCCTGCTCACCCTCGGTGGCATGGCCCTGACCTTCGCCCTGGTTTCCAGCCTGGCCGTGGTCAGCAGCGAGTGGGTGATTCAGGCCAGTAACGCCGGCCGCCATGTGGCCCTGATCGTGATGGTGCTGTTCGCCCTGTCGCTGATCTCCGCCCGGGTCGGTGACTGGCTGGCGCGGCCGTTCGTGGCGCTGGGCAATCGTATCGACCCCAACAGCCGCAAGGTATCCGGCCCCGTGGGCTCGCTGTTGATCGGCGTCGCCACCGGCCTGCTCTGGGCGCCGTGCGCCGGGCCGATCCTCGGCGTGATCCTCACTGGCGCCATGCTGCAAGGCGCGAACGCCGGCACCAGCCTGTTGCTGGTGGCCTACGGTCTGGGCAGCGCGTTGTCCCTGGGCGTGCTGATTTTCACCGGCCGCGGTCTGGTCAATCGCCTGAAACCGTCTATCCCGGTCACCGGCTGGCTGCGTCGCGGTGCCGGTGTGGCCGTCCTGGCCGGTGCGGCGGTGATCTCCACCGGTGCCGATAGCGTGCTGCTGGCCGGCACTTCCTCGGAAGGTCTCGGCAAGGTCGAAAAAGGCGTACTGGAAACCGTACCGAAAGTCGTCGACTACTTCGTGAGCAAGGCCAAGGCCGAGCCCATGGGGGCCATGCCATCGCTCAATGGCGCCGTGGAGTGGATCAACTCGCCGGCCCTGACCAACGATTCGCTCAAGGGCAAAGTGGTGCTGGTGGATTTCTGGACCTTCGATTGCATCAACTGCAAGCACACCCTGCCGTACGTGAAGGACTGGGCGAAGAAATACGAGAAAGAAGGTCTGGTGGTGATCGGCGTGCACACCCCTGAATACGGCTTCGAGCGCATCATCGACAACGTCAAGGACAAGGTGAAGGAATACGGCATCACCTACCCGGTGGCGATCGACAACAACTACAGCATCTGGCGCAACTTCGATAACCAGTACTGGCCTGCGCACTACCTGATCGACGCCAAGGGTCAGGTCCGTTACACCCACTTCGGTGAAGGCCGCTACGACGATCAGGAACAGATGATCCAGCAGTTGCTGCAAGAGGCCAAGGCTGACGCCAAGGCCGCCACACCCGCGGCATAAAAACTGTAGGAGCGAGCTTGCTCGCGATGGTAGGTCAGACACCGCGGGGAACCAGACCCCCCGTGTTATCGTTGACATCCATCGCGAGCAAGCTCGCTCCTACAGGTGATGGTTTTTCAATGCATCGCAACTGCCTGGGTCCGTCGCCACGCCGCTGGCGGTACGCCGTATTCGCGGCGAAACGCGCGGCTGAAAGCGGTGTCGGTCTGGTAACCCACTTCTTCGGCGATGCGGATCAGGGAACTGTTGCTGCTGCGTAACAGGTTGGCCGCCAGCAGCATGCGCCATTGCGTCAGGTATTGCATCGGCGAGACCCCGACCAGTTGCTGGAAGCGTTCGGCCAGCACCGAGCGCGAGGTGGCGGCGGTGCGGGCCAGTTCATCCAGGGTCCAGGCGTGGCAGGGCTTGCCGTGCAGGGCGTTGAGCGCGGCGCCGACGATCCGGTCGCCGACCCCCGCCAGCCAGCCGGTGCGGCCCTTGCCGTGTTCGTGCATGTACAGGCGCAGGACTTCGATGAACAGCACCTCCGCCAGTTTCGCCAGCACGCCTTCGCCGCCGGGCCTGGGCGAGCGGGCTTCGGCCAGGGCGTAACGCACGGACGACTCCAGCCACATGCCGGCGTTGGAACCGCGCACATTGACCCGCACCACCGACGGCAAGCCGGTCAGCAACATCCCCGCCAGCCGCGTATCGCAAGCCATGTAGCCACACACCAGCCGGGTTACCGCGCCGCCGCCGCCGTAGCGCAGCTGCTGTGGCCGTCGCGCGAGGATTTTGTCCAGGCGTCCACCGGTGGCAGGGGGCAAGCCCGGCTTGGATGTCTTGCGATGGCCGTCGCCCTGGGGGAACAGCACCACGTCGCCGGCCGTCAGCAGCAGCGGCGGTTCGTCGCCCAGTTCGACGTAGCACTCGCCTTCGGTGATCAGGTGAAAGATCACCACCTGCTCGGCGTTCGGCTCCAGAAACGGTGCGGCGGTGTCGGCCCTCGGCGATTGATAGCACCAGGGCGCGGTGAACCGGGCATTAATGAAAATGGCGCCGGCCAGGCGAACGACACGAAGGGTCTGTGACAGGGCATCCATAGTCATTTCCCGAATAGCGACTGTGGGTGAGAAGCCTGATTGTGAGCCTGTCTGGGCCAAGCATGAAATCTCCGGACGATCGGACAGTCCTCGCCGACGATCGGGCAGGACGCAGGCAGCACAGCGGAGCGATAGTTTGCCCACAGGGTCGCCACCGATCCTGTCATCAATAACAAGAAATGAGAGGTTGCCATGCCGAAGTTCGTCATTGAGCGCGAGATTGCAGGTGCTGGAACACTGTCAGAAAGGGATCTGAAAGCCGCTGCGCAAAAGTCCTGCCGGACCTTGCGCGAACTGCCAGAAGTGCAGTGGCTGCAAAGCTATGTCACCGGTGACAAGCTGTACTGCGTGTACATCGCCCCCAGCGAAGCCCAGATCCAGGAACATGCCCGCCAGAGCGGTTTCCCGGCCAACCGCGTGTCCCAGATCACGTCCATCATCGACCCGACCACGGCAGAATAAGCCGGGCGGCGTTCCAAACCGCAACGGAGCGGAATTCATGAGTACACCCATTGATCTCAATGCCTTGAAAACCCGTCAGATGGCCGCGTGGGCCAGCGGCGACTATGCCGTGATCGGGACCACCCTGCAGATCGTCGGCGAGGAACTGGCCGAGGCCTGCGACCTGCTGTGCGACGAGCAGGTCCTCGACGTCGCCGCCGGTAACGGCAATGCCACGCTGGCCGCCGCACGCCGGGGCTGCCTGGTGACGTCCACCGACTATGTCGGCGCGCTGCTCGAACGCGGCCAGGAGCGGGCGAAAGCCGAGCGCCTCAACGTCACTTTCCAGGAGGCCGACGCCGAAGCACTGCCATTCGCCGATGCCAGTTTCGACGCCGTGCTGTCGACGTTCGGCGTGATGTTCACGCCGGACCAGCCCAAGGCTGCCGCGGAACTGGCCCGGGTCTGCCGGCCCGGCGGACGGATCGGCATGGCCAACTGGACCCCTGAAGGCTTTGTCGGCCAGATGTTCAAGACCCTCGGCAAGCACATGCCACCGCCACCCGGCGCGCAACCGCCGTCGCAGTGGGGCACTGAAGCCTGGCTGCACTCGCAGTTCGACGAACGGGATTTCGTGGTGCAGGTGACGCGCAAGCTGTTCACCTTCCGCTATCGCGATGCCGCGCATTTCATCGACACCTTCCGCAGCTGGTACGGCCCGGTGCACAAGGCCTTCGCGGCGCTGCCACCGGAAGGCGCCAAGGCGCTGGAACAGGACATGACCGAACTGCTCAACCGCCTGAATCGGGCGGGCGACAAATCGATGGTGGTGCCGAGTGAGTATCTGGAGGTGGTGATTACAAGGCGTTGAGACCAGCCTCCTGTAATGCACAAAACCAATGTGGGAGCGGGCTTGCTCGCGAATGCGGTGGATCAGTCAACATTGATATCGACTGACACTCCGCCTTCGCGAGCAAGCCCGCTCCCACATGGGATGTGTGGTGCGTGATTGATCTAAATCACCTTCGCCCCACGCGCTTCCAGTAGTTCGCGCAGCACCGACCGGTGACAGTGCGCCTCTTCCTCGCAATAACAACCCACCGCCAGGCTGGTGTGATGGGAGAGGGCGGCCAGCAAGTCCAGCAGCTGGCTGGGAGCGGGGTGGTTCATTTCGGCCTTGAACTTGCGCTTGAAGCCGTTCCAGGCCTTTTCGTCTTCAGCCTCCTGTGCCTCGTGGACCAGCTCCGCGCTGGGGGACAGCAGCGGCTGCCACACATCGTAGAAATCCCTCGAGGCGAACTCGGCTTTCGGCACGCCACGGGGCGGGCGGCGCACCGTGCCCAGGCGCAAGCCTTCGTCGGGTGTTCTCGTAGAGCCGAGACGGACGATATGAATCGGCATGTCATTTAAGCCGCGAATCGTCGAACCACTCCAGCGCCGTGCGCCAGAAGCAGATCCCGAGAAAGTACGCCGACATCAACAGCCAGAGCCCCATCACCAGTGGATTGATCACCGGATGGTTGATCACCAGCGACAGGCTGCACAGCAACCAGATCGCCGTCACGGCAATGTTGATCGGCATGAAGCGGCGCACGCGGAACGGGTGCAGGAACTTCATTCGGGTCAGGGTCAGCAGGGCCAGGCCGATCACAGTCATCAGGGTGATCCACGGCGACGGCGCGATGATGTACAGGCACAGGGCGACCACGTTCCACGCGGCGGGAAAGCCCTGGAAGTAGTTGTCCTTGCTCTTCATGTTGACGTTGCAGAAACAGAACAGCGACGACACCAGTATCAGCGACACGGTCAGCAGCAGCGTGTACTCCGGCAGCGGCACGTAGCGATAGATGAACAGCGCCGGAATGAACACGTACGTCAGGTAATCGATCACCAGGTCGAGGATCGAGCCGTCGAAGCTCGGCAGTACCGACTGCACATTGACCTTTCGCGCCAGCGCGCCGTCCAGGCCATCGACGATCAGGGCCACGCCCAGCCACAGCAGGCAGGTGGTTGGCTGGTTGTCGAGCAGGGCGAGGGTCGCGAGGAAGGCGGTGACCACGCCGGTGGCGGTAAAACCATGGGCTCCCCACGCTTTGAGCCTGGCGATGTGTAGAGTCGTTATCACGGGGGCGTTCTCCAGAAAGTGAAGCAAGCCAGTCATCGCCTTGATGGACAAAGGCGGCGGCAAACCGGGTCGGGTTGCAGGTATCGACCGGGTATCCGGGAATAAGGTTCACCACCTATGAATCTTAGCTGCGCCGGGGGAAAAGGCTGCGGATAAATCTGTGCGGGGCGTCCGGCCGGACGGTGGTAGCACATTCGGCGGGAAAAGCTATCGTTGATTGATTGGATCCACCCACCGAAGAGGACGTCGTCATGAACACCAGCGATCTGCTCGAACAATTACTGCGCGGCGGCCAGGGCGCGATGTCGCAGCGAGGCGGTGGCGGGGCACAAGGCGGGCTCGGTGATCTGGGCGGATTGCTCGGAGGCCTGTTGGGCGGCGGTGGCGGCATGGGCGGCGGCGCTGGCGCCGGTGGCATGGGCGGTTTGGGCGGTCTGCTGGGCGGGTTGCTCGGCGGAGGTTCGCCGATGGGCGGCCAGCGTCAGGGTCGCTCCGGCGGTGGCACCAACTATGCCGCGCTCGCTTCGCTGGGGATGATGGCCTTCCAGGCGTATCAGGCCTGGCAACGCAGCCAGGCCCAGCAACAACAGCAGGCCCCGCAACAGGCGATGCGCACGGTGGACATGCTGGCAGGTCCCGAAGTCGAGGAACACAGCCACGCGATCCTGCGGGCATTGATCGCCGCGGCCAAGGCTGATGGCCGTTTCGACGATGCGGAAAAACAGATGATCAACGCCGAAATCGCCCGCCACACCGACGACCCGCAATTGCAGCAGTGGCTGGACGATGAAGTCGCCAAGCCGCTGGATGCTGCGGAGGTCGCACAATCGGCCAACGATCCGGGCATGGCTGCCGAGATGTACCTCGCGAGCGTGATGCTGGTGAATGATCAGGCGGATGCCGAGCGCAACTATCTGGATGAGCTGGCGGCGGCGTTGGGCATCGATCCGGATCTGCAGGTGCATCTGGAGCAACAGGCGCGAGGCGGGGCTGCTTAGGGTGTGAAGACTGTAAGAATCGGTTTTCTTCGAGGACGCATTCGCGGGCAAGCCTCGCTCCTACAGGCTCAGCGTCAATCCTGTAGGAGAGAGGCTTGCCCGCGAAGAACGATAACGCGCTCGCTCAGTCAGGCGACGAACCCGGCTTCGGCACCAGGAAGGTCACGCCATACCGCTCGGCCACCTCGAAAATCCTCGGCAAATCCTCCGGCACCTTGAACTGGTCCATCGCGGTGAAAAACTGCCCGCCCCGAGGATCGGACACCACGCCGATCATCTTCGCGGTGGCGCTGACATTCCGGTAGGCATGAATCGTCCCGCCGGGGATATGCACATAACCGCCGGCCGACACGGTGGTCGCCTTGCCTTCCACCGTCACTTCAACCTCGCCGTCGACCACATAAAACGCCTCGTCCCAGGGATGAAAATGCGGGGGCGGGCCGCCGCCTTGCACGCCTTCCTGAATGTGCATTTCAAAGGGCTTGCTCATATCTCCGCCGGCCAGGACGGTGATTGCCTCGCCCACGACCTTGACCGGCGCTGGCGGGGCTTCGATGACGTGAACCGTGCGCATGATTGTTCTCCGGAGGTTACGCGGCACCCGCTGATTGTAGGCGCCTGAAACGCCGATGGCAGCCGCTGCGCCGGCCCGTCTGTCCGGGGCTTTTCAACGTTGATGGAATTTTCCCCCGCGCAGCTCGCTCTGCTGAGAAAGAGACGCGTCTATTGCGCGTCCTGCAGCTTTGAGCGGGGTGAGCCATGAACAAGGACCTGGATGACTACAACCGCATGCGTGATTTTTCTGCGACGTCGGAGCCGGCCGCCGTCAAGCCTTCGGGAAAGAGAAACGCCAAGGACCATGCCTTGCAGTTCTGCATCCAGAAACACGACGCTTCGCGGCTGCACTACGATTTCCGCCTGGAGCTCGACGGCGCCCTGAAAAGCTGGGCGGTGCCCAAGGGGCCGTCGCTGGATCCCACGGTCAAGCGCCTGGCGGTGCATGTCGAAGACCACCCGATCGATTACGCCACCTTCGAGGGCAGCATTCCCGAAGGGCATTACGGTGCGGGGGATGTGATCGTCTGGGACCGCGGTGTCTGGGTGCCCCAGGAAGACCCGGCCAAGGCCTACGCCAAGGGCAAACTGAAGTTCGAGTTGCAGGGCGAGAAGCTCGCCGGCCTGTGGAACCTGGTGCGCACGCACATGCCAGGCAAGCAGGAGCAGTGGTTTTTGATCAAGCATCAGGACGGCGCCGCCCGGCCACAAAGCGATTACGACGTGGTCGCCGCCGAGCCCGACAGCGTGCTCAGCGATCGCAGCATCGTCGCCAAGACGCCGAAAGCGGCAAAACCGGCGAAACCCAAAGCCATCAAAAAACCGGCCAAGGCGGCGCGCCCGGCCAAATCCGCGCAACTCACCGGCGCGCACAAGGCAAAACTGCCGGATCAGCTCAAACCCGAGCTGGCGACGCTGGTGGAGCGGGCCCCGGACGGTCAGTGGAGTTATGAGGTCAAGTTCGACGGCTACCGGATCATGGCGCGTATCGATCACGACGACGTCAAACTTTTCACCCGCAACGGCCACGACTGGACCCACAAGTTGCCGGAACAGGCCCGGGCGCTCGCGAGCTTGGGCCTTGAATCGGCCTGGCTCGACGGCGAAATGGTGGTGACCGACGAGCAGGGCGTGCCGGACTTCCAGGCACTGCAAAACGCTTTCGAGGCCGAACGTAGCGCCGGGATTCTTTACTACCTGTTCGACCTGCCATACCTCAACGGCGTGGACCTGCGTGAAGTGCCGGTGGAGGAACGACGGGCCGCACTGGCGACCGTACTCAAGACGTCGAAAGACCCGTTATTGCGCTTCTCCGATGCCTTTGCCGAAGACCCGGACGCCTTGCTCAACAGCGCCTGCCAGATGCGCATGGAAGGCCTGATCGGCAAGCGCCTGGGCTCCCCGTATGTGTCGCGGCGCAGCAGCGACTGGATCAAGCTCAAGTGCAAGCATCGGCAGGAGTTCGTCATCGTCGGCTTTACCGATCCCAAGGGTTCGCGCAATGCGTTCGGGGCTTTGTTGCTGGGACTGCATGACCGTGACAGCGGCGAATTGCGTTATGCCGGCAAGGTCGGTACCGGCTTTACCGAGGCCACGCTGCGCACGATTCATGAACAGCTCAAACCCTTGCAGACGAAAAAGCCGGCGGTGGTTAATCCGCCCTCCGGTGCCGAGTTCAAGTCGGTGCATTGGCTCAAGCCACGGCTGCTGGCGGAAGTGGCCTTTGCCGAAATGACCAAGGAGGGTTCGGTGCGACACGCGGTGTTCCATGGGCTGCGTGACGACAAACCCGCGAAAGAGATCACCGAGGAGCGTCCGAGCACCGTGAAAACCTCAACTGCGAAAAAGCCTGCTGCTACGAAGAAAGCGGCTGCCGCAAAACCCTCCGCCGCGCCAAAGAAGACCGAACCCGCGCCGTCCCAACTGGGGCTGGCCGAGGGCAAGGTGCGCATCACTCATCCTGAGCGGGTGATCGATGCCAGCAGCGGCGCCACCAAAATGCAATTGGCCGAGTATTACGCCAGCGTGGCCGAGTGGATCCTGCCGCAACTCAAGGACCGCCCGGTGGCGCTGGTGCGCGCGCCGGACGGGATCGGCGGTGAGCTGTTCTTCCAGAAGAACGCCGAGCGCCTGGCCATTCCCGGCATCGTCACCCTCGATCAGGAGCTGACGGGCCAGCCGATGATGGTGATCAACAGTGCCGAAGCCCTGGTGGGTGCGGTGCAGATGAGCACCGTGGAGCTGCACACCTGGAACGCGACTTCGGACAATCTCGAAAAACCCGACCGCTTCGTCCTCGACCTCGACCCGGATCCGGCGCTGCCTTGGAAACGCATGGTCGAGGCGACCCAGCTGACTCTGACGGTGCTCGATGAACTGGGGCTAAAGGCGTTCCTCAAGACCAGCGGCGGCAAGGGCATCCATCTGGTGGTGCCGCTGACCCGCAAGCTTGGCTGGGACGAGGTCAAGGATTTCAGCCACGGGATTGTCAGCCACATGGCGAAGATGCTGCCGGAGCGTTTTTCAGCGGTGTCCGGGCCGAAGAACCGGGTCGGGAAGATCTTCATCGACTACCTGCGCAACGGCCTGGGCGCCACCACCATCTGCGCCTACGCCGCCCGCACCCGCGAAGGTTTGCCGGTGTCGGTGCCGATCTTTCGCGAAGAGGTGGAAGAGCTCAAAGGTGGCAACCAGTGGAACATCCACAACGTCCACGAGCGCCTGGCGGAAGTGGGTGACGAGCCTTGGGCGGAGATGAAAAAGACCCGGCAGAGCATCACCGCCGAAATGCGGCGCAGGATCTCAATGAAGAAAACCTGATTCATTGTGGTCGATCACCCAACCATTGTAGGAGCGAGGCTTGCCCGCGAAGAGGCCGGCACATCCAACATCAATGTAGCCTGACAGTCAGCCATCGCGAGCAGGCTCGCTCCCACAGGGTATGGATGTACAGTCGCTACGGTTACTTGATGAAGGCCTGGAAGTCGCTACCCAACTTGTCGATCGCCGCCTTGAAATCCTGGGCGGTGACTTTCTGGCTTTCGTTGGAGAGCTGCTTGCCGAACACCTTGCGCACTACTTTGGCCACGGTCTGGTTGTTTTTCGCGTCGATGAACTCGGCCTCGATGAACAGCTCGGTGTCCTGATCCCGGTGACCGGTGGCGGCCTGGGTTGCACCAACCACTGCGGCGATAGGCACCACTTCATACCATTGCATGCCTTCGTTCGAAGCGCTCACCCCGGTGATGGCTGCGCGCATGATCAGGGTTTTCGAACCCGCCGGCGCCGCGCTCGGACTGCTGACCACTCGATACTTCTGACCGAGGGTGGTCTTGGCCTTGTTGGTCATGTAGTTCTGGATGTCATTGAGCGTCTGCTGGTTGACCCGCTCATTGGGCTTGGGTGCCGGGTAGAGTTCCAGCTTGTTGAACGCCACGGTGTCATAGGCATTCGGGTTCCACGAAGGGCTCACCCAGCGCATCGCGGTACCGCCGCTTGGCGTGGAGACTTCCTGCAGGTTGTTGTAGTTGGACAGGTAACCGGAGTATTGCTCCCGCTCGGTGACTTTCGAGGTGCAGCCACCGAGCAGAAGCCCGGTCAGTGCGGCGCCGACAAGCAATTTTCGCGACAGGTTCATAGTGCTGGTTGCTCCTTGGTTTAAATCGTTTTCAAGTCTTGGGTCATCAGAAACGCCAGGTCATGTTTCCGGTCAGTGCTTGAATCCAGGAGTTGTCGAATTGACCGGAAATTCGATTACCGGAAAGAGATTTACTCTGGTCCACCGGCATGTCGCCCATCCAGATCATGGCCCAACTGACGTTCACGTCGGTGTCCTTGTCCAGAGCATAGGTGGCCCCTGTCGCAATGCGCCAGGATTCGGCCATCGGGATGATCACCGAGCGCTTGCTGTCGGAAACCGCACTGCTGTCGTAAGCCACGCCGACGTTCCACAACAGTTGTTCGGTGGCCTGGTATTGCGCGCCGAGGGACAGGTGCCAGGTGTCCTTGAAGCCGGCGTCGACATTGGTCGAGCGCGAATCGTTGGCCGAGGTATCGACCTCCACGCCGATATCGCCGAACTCCGACCAGTCCTGCCAGTTGAGCGAGGCGAGCAGGGCCCATTGCTGGTCCAGTTGCTGGAAAAGGCTCAGGGTGACGGTTTGCGGAACGGTCATGTCCAGTTTGGTGGTGGTGCCATCGAGCCGATCCAGTAGCGGCCCGTTGCCCTTGATGTCCAGACCGTCCTCGAACTCCAGATCCACCTTGCTGGTGTAGGTCAGACCGATGCGAGTGCCGGGCTGCGGCGCGTAGATCACCCCGACATTGGCGCCGAAACCCCAATCCTTGTCCTTGTATTTGAACTGGCCGTCGGCGCGATCAGTGAGGCCGAAAGGCGAGCGGTCGATGGCGGTCTGCGCCTGGAGCATGCCGTACATGGCCCTGACGCCGATGCCCACCGTCCATTGCTCGTTGAAGCGATATGCCACGCTGGGCACCATCGACAACCCGAGCAGGCTGGAATTCTGCGAGAAGTAACGCCCCGACCAGTCATTGTCGTAATTGACCGCCAGGCCGAAATCGCCGTACTGGCCAAAACCCACGCTCCAGTGATCGTCCAGTTCATGGCTGACGAAAAAGCTGCCGCCATACATCGGGTCCAACGCATTGCCGCTGCCGGTGCCGGAGACATTGGTGTCGTCGTCGCGATTGAACTTGATGTCGCCGTAAAGCACCTGCAAACCCGCGGTGATCTGCGTGCCTGGAAGGTAACTCATGCCCGCCGGGTTGCTGGCGATGGTGGAAGGGCCCTGGGCACGAGCAGCGGCGCCGGCGTTGGCCAGGCCGGCATTATCGGTGGCGATTTCGTAAAGCATGATGCCGCCGGCGTGCGCTTGCTGGCTGCACAGGGCGAGCAGGGTAAGGGTGGGCAGGGTCGCTGTTTTTGTCGGCATTGGATTACCTCAAAGACAGTTGGATGACGATGTGCAGGCGGGCTGGATTGAGCCTTCGAGACAAACTCCCGTGGCCATCGTTATTTATTGGATCCCCCGCGAAAGAGCGTAGGTTTGAATTGGGAAAAAGCCAGTCTGGGAGGTGATCGATGCAGTTGCGCCGGTGGTGGACCGTCAAGCATCGCGCAACAGGTCGTTGGCGTTGAGCACCGCAAAGGCGATTTCCGGGGATTTTTCCATGGCGCGGCGGATGGCGGCGGGGATCGAGGCGCGGGTCTTACGGCACAGGCCTGGCAGTTCGCCGACCTGGATGCTGATACCGCGCATGGTGCGCACTTCGTTGAAGCCGGGGGCGATCTCGACGCGAATGCCCAACTGGTCGAACATCCGCCGTTGCACGTGCTCAAGGTCCTGGAAGCTCTGCAGATTTTCCAGGCGCTCGATCAGGCGCTTCTCTTCGTTGCGGGTCAGAAACAGGATGCGCACGTCCGCTCCCGGTGTTTCCAGCAACGGGTCACGCCCGCAGTCGCAGGCACCGGGCGGGCAGGGTTGGCGGATCGGCGCGGAGGTGGTCATGGGGATCAATCATAGAGCGCTGGGATCGGGTTTGCCCATAGCCATTCGCGACCGACGCGGATCAAATGTGGGAGCGGGCTTGCTCGCGAAGGCGGTGTGTCAGACAAGGTGATGTCGACTGACAC